>DATBVZ010000343.1:0-13576 GCA_036515095.1 Cyclobacteriaceae bacterium
CGCAGGCATTCCAGTTTGATCCGAATACGGCTACGGAGATGGACCTTGTATCCCTGGGTTTTCCCGACTGGCTGTCCGCGCGTATAGTCAGGTATCGCGACAAAGGTGGTCGGTTCAAAAGGAAATCGGATCTGCTGAAGATCTACGGAATGGATTCGGCAAGTTACCTGCGCTTGTATCCGTTCATCGATCTTCCGGAGGCCAAGGTTGTTTCCCCGCAGGCACAGGACAAATTGCTGACTGTGCATTCAGCGGATACTGCCTTCGATCTGAATGAGGCCGACACCGCGTCGCTGAAGAAGATAAGGGGGATTGGGTCTGTTCTTGCCGGGCGAATCCTCAGGTATAGGCAGAGCCTGGGTGGATTTGTTCGCAAGGAGCAGTTGTATGAGGTATACAGGCTGGACTCGCCGGCAGTTGAAGCCCTGTCGCGCGCATCGTTCATAAGGGAAGATTTTATTCCAAGGCCGATTGGGGTAAACAGCCTCGATGAATATGAACTATCGCGTCATCCCTATATCGGCAACAGGCTGGCAGAGGCAATCGTTGCCTTTCGATTTCAGCACGGTCCCTTTGGGAGCATAGAAGATATTCAGGGCATTCAGCTTGTGGACGATTCCCTTTTTGTAAGAATAACTCCCTACCTGGGGATCGATTAAGAAATAACCGACATTTCGACTGTGGTTAAGACCAGAACCAAGAATATACTAAATACCTATCTCAACAGGCTTACCAACCTGACCGGAAACAACCGGTCATTGCTGCTGTTGCGATTGCCGAAAGAACAGTTCATTGATGTTCACAAGTTCAACCTGCTCGATCACAAGCCGTCGTTTCACATCATCACCGCATTGCTTACCGGAAAGGCTGTGAAGTTGTGCCAGATACTGGACAGCCGCGTGGAATTCAACAATGAGATCAGTTATCGCCTGAAGCGCCTTCAGCGCATTGACAAATTTATTTTTGAAGAGCGCGGATCCAATGATCTTCATGTTGGCTGGCCATTCATCAGGGGAAAGCTGATCGACGGTACTCCGGTCAGGGCGCCGTTGTTGTTTTTCCCGGTTACCCTGGTCCAGGTCAGGAATGACTGGATGCTTGCGCCCCGCCGGGATGCGGGCATTGTACTGAACAAGTCGTTCACGCTGGCATACGCATACTACAACAAGGTTGAATTAGCAGACGAATTACTGGATACAAATTTTGAGGATTTTGACCCGGACAGCACCGTCTGGCGAACGCAACTTTATCAACTGTTGCAGGATAAGATTGAGTTGAACTTCAATCCTGACAATTTTCGCGATGAGTTGATATCCTTTGAAGAATTCGACAAGGCCCGATTTGAAGAACACCACCGGGCCGGAGAAATCAAACTCTTTCCGGAAGCAGTGCTTGGCATCTTTCCTCAGGCGGGCTCCCAGTTGGTTCCTGACTACAAGTATTTGATGGATGCTGAAAACTTCAGCGACCTGGAGGAATTCTTTGTCCGGCACGATCGCATGCCAGGCAATGAAACACCGGCGGAAGCACCGCTGAATGCAGAATTTTCACGGATCAAAGAAGAGAAGCTGTACATTCCCTTCGAGACAGACGCATGGCAGGAAAATGCCATCCGGACGATCAAGGCCGGAAAATCCATTGTTGTTCAGGGTCCACCCGGCACCGGAAAGTCACAGCTAATCTGTAACCTCATTGCCGATGCTGTAGCTTCAGGAAAGAAAGTACTCGTGGTATGCCAGAAGCGGGCAGCTCTCGATGTTGTTTACCGAAGACTCCAGGAGATCGAAATGGATGACTTCCTGGGTCTTGTGCACGATTTCAGAAATGATCGCAAGCAGATCTTTGAGAAGATCGCAAAGCAGATTGATCGTATCGAAGACTATAAAGCCCGCAACCGGAGCGTGGACATCATCCATATGGAGCGACGCTTTTTCCAGCTCAGCCGCAGAATTGACAGCATTGTGGAGGAACTGGATGAGTTCAAAAAAATTCTTTATGACGAAAGCGAATGCGGACTATCAGTCAAAGAACTTTACCTCATTTCCAACCCCGAAGAGGAGACGATAAACATAAAGCAGGAGTATCAGTTTCTTGCGTTCTCCGGACTGGATGACTTTTTGCGAAAGCTCGGCAGCTACATCGGCTATGCCTCGAAATTCATAAAGGACCGCTACGTGTGGCACAACCGTAAGTCATTTGCTGCGCTGGGCTTGCCGGATATGAAAGAGATGCTTAAGGTGATCCAGGAGATCCCCGTGTTTCAGGCGGTCATTGCGAAACAGATCGGAAGGATCCTTCCGTCTTCGATTAGCCTTGAGGAGTGTGAGTCCTTATTATCCCGTGAGGACGACATCCTGGGCATGTTAAGCGTGTTGAAGGATGACGACACATACCGGTATTTTGTCTTTATGCTCGGTGAACCGGATGAGGAGACAAGTCTTTTGTGGCTTTCCAATGTCGAGCGGGTAATGTTGAGCTGTTACGATGGATCAGGACCGGAGATTCATACGCCGGCAGAGGATTTGGGTAAACTCCAGCGGGTTTTGCGGCAGTGTATGTCGGCACGCAGAAACCTCTTTCGTTTTATCCGGTGGGAATTCTCGGGCGACAAGTATTTCCTGAAACGAATCCTGGTATCCAATGATCTGCCCTATTCACGCAAGGGGTTCAGGGAACTGGAGCAAAAGCTGGACAACCGGCTGAATATGGAGCACCACTTTACGGCGCTAAAACAAAAAACGTGGCTGACCGATTTTCCAACCGATTACCGAAAGTTCCATCTGCGCCGGTGGTTCGAAAGAAAAAAACTGGCCGTGAGGGCCAAGATAATCTTTAACACAATCCGGGAGGTTAAGGATCTGCTTGATCCGGCAGGCGTCACGCGGTATGAATTCAACAGGATATTCCATGATACGCTCAGTGTCTGCTCGGAGATTCCGGGAAAGAAATCGGGCTGGATGAACCATCTGACCTCGTTTCAGATCCGGCAATTGGTTCATGATCCAAGTCTTGCAGACGAATACACGACTACCCTGAAGAAGGATTTTGATAACCTGTGCGAGTTCGACAAGCTGAGGGCCGGTCTGACGGAAACAGAGCAGGTAGTGATCAACAAACTGTACGACCATACGGGTCGTTGGGACTCCAGGAGACTTGAGGATTTGCTGAAAAATAGCCTGGCGCTTCACTGGATTGACTACATTGAAACGAAGTATCCGGTGCTTCGCATGGTCTCGTCCATAAAGATGGACGAGCTTCAGGCAGAGCTCTGGCAATCGGTAAGGGAGAAACAAAGACTCAGCAGGGAGATCATACTGTTGCGCACGCGGGAGCAGATATACGAAAATCTGGAATACAACCGTCTGAATAACCGGGTAACCTACCGCGATCTGCATCACCAGACAACCAAACAGAAGAAGCTGTGGCCGTTGCGTAAGGTCATTATTGAAATGCAGGGAGACCTGCTTCAACTGATCCCCTGCTGGTTGGGTTCGCCCGAGGCGATCTCGGCCATATTTCCCATGAAGGAAGTATTCGATCTTGTAATATTTGATGAGGCATCCCAATGCTTCGCTGAACATGGCATACCCGCCATGTACAGGGCCAGGCAGGTTGTCATCGCCGGTGATGGAAAGCAATTAAAACCCTTCGAATTGTACCACGTTCGCTGGGACGAAGAGCATCCCGATGAGCCCGACAGCGAGGTCAATTCGTTGCTGGAACTCGCCGAGCGCTACCTGCAATCGGTTAGCCTGCAGGGCCACTACCGGAGCCGGTCGCCGGAATTGATCGACTTTTCCAACAGGCATTTCTATGAGGGGCGCCTGAAGCTTCTGCCGGACAGGACCCTGCTTAACCGCAACAAGCCAGCCATTGAATTCCGGAAGGTTGAAGGAATTTGGGCTGAGAACACAAACCTGGCCGAGGCCCAGGCGGTGGTAAGCGAGGTGTTTGAACTGATGAACGAACACCCTTCCCTGGAAGTCGGCGTGGTCACGTTTAATGCACCGCAACAATACCTTATTCTCGACCTGCTTGAGAATGAAGCTTCCGCCAGGGGAATCGGTCTTTCACCGGGCTTGTTCGTGAAGAATATTGAGAATGTACAGGGAGATGAAAAGGATGTAATCATTTTTTCCGTTGGTTATGCCCCGGACGGTAAGGGCAAAATGAATATGCAGTTCGGCAGCCTCAATGCAGCGGGCGGCGAGAACCGGCTTAATGTGGCCATTACGCGGGCGCGGATGAAGGTAATCATAATTACCAGCATCTGGCCGGAACAACTGAAAACCGACAAGGCAAGAAATGAAGGCCCCAGGCTGCTGAAGCAATATCTTGAATTCTGCAGAAAGGTTCAGGATGGTGAATTTGTCCTGCACCACGAGGCGGAAGAGAAGCACTCGGGTTCGTGGTACCTGAAAACAAATCTGGCAATGCTTGCCCGGGAGATGTTTCCCGATGCTGAATTTCAATCGAATGCATTGCCCTTTACAGACCTTTGCGTTAAACGCGACGGCACATGGCTCGGCGCAATTTTGACTGATGATGAGCGCTATTTGAGCAGCTTGTCTGCCAAGGATGTTCATGCGTATACCCTTGAACATCTGACCAGGAAGAAGTGGGATTACCGATACATATACAGCCGCAATTACTGGCTTGACCGGACAAAGGTCGAAAACGATCTCATGCGTATTCTGGGGATTCAGAACGGATAAATCACGTTATCGTGTCTTTTCTTCAGTATGCGCCTCGCCCTATGCGTCAACGCGTGGCGCCCGGTGTAGCAATGAAGGATTGAATCCATTTTTTCCTTCCCGGAAGAAATGCGTTTCACTTTTTCCCGCAGTCCGTCTCCAAGGAGGACAAGTAACGGTTGGTCTACCCTATCAAAGTAACTAAATGCACCAAGGAGTTGCGCATCCCAGTCAAAATGAAGGCGCACAAAATCGTCCGGGTAGACTGTCTTTCGCCCTCCCGCCGATGTGCCGGATGCCTCAAAAGGGTCTTCAATATTAAGATAACCATAATCGTCGGTGAGTTCCTCTCCCGGATGAATATCGCGAACGGCAAATTCGAATTCGTACGCGGAGGTAATGCAGTTGGGTTCGGAACTGTGGTTGATGAAGCGTGCGTTGTCCCAGCAAAGGATGTAGTCTCCTTCAGCATTCCTGTACGTGTATTTGCAAAGGACATCCCGGTAGAGGGGTTCCATGGAGTGGATTTGCTTTCTCGTAAAAAAACGATCGAGCCTGTCAAGAACCCAGGTAATAGTACCCTTGGGGATAGCGCGGGTAGCTACAACGCCATAACCGACCGCGTCATTGATAAAGCGGATTTCAGTATGCGGATGGATCATGCAGACTCATGTTGTTAACCCTCCGAATAAAAAAGCGCTGCACAAAAGTCTCTGTCAATCTACTTTTGATGCAGCGCCCTCATCTGGTTACGTCACTCAGGTTGTTGACCAACCCATACTTATGATGCGGCTGACTTGACGGTCCGTATAATTCGGGCAGCTACCTTGTAGGGATCAGCAGCAGAATTCGGTCTCCGGTCTTCCAGGTATCCCTTCCATCCGTTGTCAACGGTACTTATGGGAATCCGGATTGAAGCGCCACGGTCTGATACACCATAGTTGAATCTGTCTATTGATTGCGTTTCGTGCAGACCGGTCAATCGTAAGTGGTTGTCGGCACCGTAGACTGCGATGTGTTCTTTGATCACGGGTTCGAATGCCTTACAGACCTTATCAAATACATCTCTGGAACCCGCATTCCGCAAGGCGCCGTTGGAGAAGTTGGCGTGCATACCGGATCCGTTCCAGTCTCCCTTGACAGGCTTGCAATGCCAGTTTATGGCCAGACCGTATTTTTCACCGTTGCGTTCCGCCAGGTATCTTGCCACCCAAACCTGATCGCCGGCTTCCTTCGCGCCCTTGGCAAAGATCTGGAACTCCCATTGCCCGGTTGCTACTTCCGCATTGATCCCTTCGATGTTGATCCCCGCACTGATCATTTGGTCAAGATGGTCCTCGATGATATGACGGCCGTATGCCTTACCGGCACCTACGCCGCAGTAGTATGGACCCTGCGGACCCGGGAATCCATCTGCAGGGAAGCCCAGGGGTTTGTCGGTTTCGGGATTCCAGAGAAAGTATTCCTGCTCGAAACCAAACCAGAAGTCCGCATCTTCGTCTTCTATAGTGGCACGGCCGTTGGAGGGGTGGGGCGTGGCGTCCGCGTTCAGCACTTCCGTCATGACGAGCCATCCGTCCTTGCGATCCGGGTCCGGAAAGAGGGCGACGGGTTTCAGCAGACAGTCGGATGATCCGCCGGGTGCTTGTTGGGTTGAACTGCCGTCAAAGGCCCACATGGGACAATCTTCTATTTTACCGCCGAATTTGGAAACGATTTTCGTCTTACTGCGAAGACTCTGGGTGGGCTGATACCCATCCAGCCAGATGTACTCAAGCTTAGTTTTAGCCATACGAAATGGAGAATTAGTAGTTAAACATTTTTGGAATTGATAAACCTTACCAATATATGGGGTTGGTGGTTATCCGCGAATTAAATTGCTAAAATTTTAATTTATCCTATTGCATAATCAAAATTTGTAAATGGCAGCAAAGTTGAAGGAGATCATGCTGTCGGTGACGTCTTCAAAGTCCTTGGTGAAGAACGAATCGTCCGAAGTCTTGTCCATTCTTATTTCCGGGATAATGGTAAGGTTGCCGATAGAATGATTCAGGGAAAGCGTAAGGTCGATCACATTGCCATCACCCTCGTCATCCAGCGTGAACAGTTCGATGTAGTCATTCTTGATGGCAAAGTATTCAAACCGAAGCCCTATTGCCGTGCTCTCCGACAGGGTTAATTTGGGATAGAGTGCAACACCCATGAACGATCCCGCGTCACCGTCCAGGTCATCCACACTTGAACCATTAACGACTTCACCCACTGCAGTCTGATTGTAGGTCGCGTTAACCCCCAGATAAAAGTTCTCGGTCAGATCCCATCCGGCCGTCAGATCAACCTGGAACAGGCTTCCCGCTGATGTTGTGCCGTCATCATCCACATCCGCGTCAAGTTTGCCATCCTGATCGCCGTAGAGAAGGTTCAGCCAGATCCCGCCCGCATCTCCGGAATGACCAAGCTGAGCGCCAAGGGTGTAGGTATTCACCGGGTTGAATTCCGTAAGATCCGTGGGGTTCATTACGGCCAGCATCACGTTCATACCATCACCGAATTCGAGGTTACCCTTGATGCCCGTATGGGAGAAGGGACCCCAGGAAAACATATACGAAGTTGAGTAATGGAAGTTGACGGCAGGGGAGATCACTTCATACCCCAGAAAGGTATTGAAATTCCCGAGTGTCAGGGTGAAGTTGTCCGACGGCTTCCAGTACGCATACATTTGATTAATGATCTGCGCTGTTGAGGAGTAGAAGGGTGATCCAAATACGGCGTCCGTTCCCCTGGGTCCGAATACCAGGTCGGCAACGAATCCTACTTTTTCACCTTCATACGCCCCGATAAGGTTGACCATACCCAGGGAAAAGCCCTTCAGGTTTGAAAATGAGGTGGTTGGCGCGTGGATCAGCAAATCGCCGTCGTCATCGTATGTACCGGCATAGGGATTCATTGCGCCGAAGGTTGTATGAACGTAGGTATCAATTGAGCCGGACAAGGTAAATGACTTTGCCTCTTCCTCGGTTGTTTCATCCTGGCTGAATGCCATGGGGCCGGATAGTAGGGCAGCGAAGAACATGAAAAGTAAGCATTTGAGTTTCATAATTTTGGGGTTAAAGTGATTGTGTTCGTTTGAGCGTTTAGCAATCGGGTGTCAGCAGCACGCCGATCACCCGATTGCGGTTGGTTAGCTTAGTTATAGACAGCGATTAATTTTCAAATGTTATCGTGTATCCGCGCATGCCGTGTTCGTGACTGTCGAGGCCCTGCTTTTCATGTTCCGCAGAAACGCGGATCCCCATGATCAGGTCCAATACATAAAATACAAGGAGTGAACTCAGAAATGCAACCGAACCGATGGCAAGTATACCTACCAGTTGTGTGATGAACTGGGCTGTCCCGGCCATCGTGCCGAATACACCTACGACCAGAGTGCCTACTACGCCGCACACGCCGTGAACAGATATTGCACCAACCGGATCATCGATCCTGAGCTTATCAAGGGTGATTACTGAAAACACAACCACCACGCCGCATATGGCGCCGATCAGCAACGATTCTACGGGCGACATCAGGTCTGCACCGGCCGTGATCCCCACAAGGCCGGCAAGAATTCCGTTCAGGGCCATACCCAGGTCAAGCCGCTTGAATGCAATCATGCCGCCAAACATGCTGCCGATTCCACCGGTAGCAGCAGCCAGACAGGTTGCCACACATACTTTTGAGATCAATTCGGGCTCGGCAGACAGGACGGAGCCACCGTTAAATCCAAACCAACCCAGCCAAAGCAGGAACACGCCTATAACTGCCAAAGGCACCGAGGAGTTACCAAAGGTCTGGGCCTTGCCGTCCACATACTTTCCGATGCGCGGACCGAGGATGATGACCCCTGCCAATGCAGCCCATCCGCCTATTGAATGAACGATGGTTGATCCGGCAAAATCGTAGAAACCATAGTCGTTCAGCCAGCCACCACCCCATTTCCAGCTTCCGAGGATTGGATAAATGAACCCGGTCAGGAATAGGGTAAATATGAAATAGGCGCTGATCTTGATCCGCTCAGCCACCGCTCCCGAAACAATGGTAGCCGCCGTGGCACAGAAGACAGCCTGGAAAAGGAAATCCGTCCAGTACGTGTACCCGCCGCCGGCATAGGTGAGCGGATCGTAATCGCTGCCAACCGAAAGCCCGAATCCGGCAAATCCAAGCCAGCCGTTGAATTCACCCGGGTACATAAGGGCAAATCCAAAGAGGGCATAGATCACCAGTGCAATGCAGGTATCCAGGGTATTCTTGAAAAGGATATTTACCGTGTTCTTGGATTGGGTAAATCCGGCCTCCACGCACGCGAAGCCCAGCGCCATAATAAATACCATAGCGGTTGCAAATAACATCCAGATGTTGTTGGAGTACAGCAGTGAAGTATCCCTGGCTTCGGTGATCCGCGCAGACAGCGCCTGCAACGAGTCGGCCACCGCCAGATCCCCCATAAGGGCCGTTGAATCAGTAAGAGCTTCAATCATGGTAATTGGGGTTTAAGTAGTAAATCATTATTTCATAAAAATTTATAAAATAGGGTATAAAACGAACCGTATTTGAATAAAAATTTACGAAATCGTTGTAGTTAGGGTCAAATTTTAACTATAAGGCAAAAAAAATATCAATTTTTTAACATGACATGGTTAAAATGTGACTGGTAGGGTGTAGGTAGGAACGGACTTATCTGCTGATTCAGCTGCCTGCTCTTGACGGGACCACTCCCGTAACCTGGTAAGTCGTGTATCTATTTATTTGATGTACACGGCTGGCCTGAAGGCAGGCTATTCCATGCGACCCCGCCCGTGTAAACCGCAAAAGAGCGAGGCCTTGCCGCGGATGATGGATGCCGGGGAGCAGATTAGCAGATCGGGCTTTTCCGGTCTCTAGCGGCAATACTTTTTCCACCAGTGCTGAAACACAATCAGGCCCCAGATACGGGCGTGAATGTCACCGGGGTTGGCAGAGAAGAGCTTTCTTTTCAGCCAATTGATTTGTTGGAGATCAAAGATTCCCTGTTCTGTAATGAGCTTCTCTCCCAGCAGATCATCCATAATAATCGACCTCATTTCCCTGCGAAACCACTTCAGGAGAGGTACTTCAAATCCCTTTTTAGGCCGGTTATACAATTTTTGGGGTAATATATCCCTGAACGCATCCTGCAGGATCCGCTTTCTCATGCTCCCGTTGATCTTAAATTCTACGGGAAGGCCGAAGACGTAGTGCACCAGTTCATAGTCAAGAAAGGGAAGCCGGACTTCCAGCCCGTTTGCCATGCTCATCAGGTCCACTTTGGTAAGCATATCATTGGGAAGTACGAGGCGCATATCCGTACGCAATAAGTCGTTCAAATCCGAGCCGGGCCCAAGCAGCGAAAGGATCTGCTTTTTCCTTTTAGCATAGTCCAGCAGCAAAGTGTTTTCCCGGGATGCCGGGGTAAGCAATCTCATTGCCGCGGCTTCGCCGGCGTAGCCGGCCCATAACCAATACCGGTCGGGGAGAGGTAACTTCATTCCTTCGCCGAACCGCCTGAGTTGACGGATAGCGTTGGAATATTTTCCGCCTCGTGATTGTGGGATAATCTTCCACAGGGGGCCAAGCATCCGGACACTATTTTCTTTCCACCCCGGATGCAAGGAGCGCAGCAATGCTGCATGTTTGTTATAACCTGCAAACAGCTCGTCTGCGCCGTCCCCCGACAGGGCCACCGTGGCATGTTTCCGGGTCTCCTGACTCAATATATATACAGCGATCGCCGAAGAATCACCGAAAGGTTCGTCGATGTAATCCAGGATAGAATGCAAATGCCGGTAGAGGTCGTCATTCGAAAGTGAGAACACGGTATGTTCGGTCTTGAAATGAGCGGCCACCAGTTTCGCGTAACCGGTCTCATCAAAAAATTTTTCATCGCGAAAACCAATCGAGAATGTATGCAGGTCCGGTTTGTGCCGGCTGGCCAGCGCAACAACCACCGACGAATCAATTCCGCCACTCAGAAACGCACCCAACGGTACGTCGGCAACCAGCCTGCGCTGTACCGAGACGTCCAGCAGGTCTTTTAGTTTCGCCCTGGCTTTGGCATAGTCTTTTGATGTGTCCGTGTCTTCGCTTCCGTTGGGCAGATTGTAATAGACACCCGCGTCAAGATGCTGAGTAGTGACTTTCAGATAATGACCAGGAAGAAGTTTTCTGACATGCCGAAATATGGTGGAAGGAGCAGGAATATAATTGAGTTGTAAATAGGTGTATAGTGATGCATAGTCAAGTTCCTTTTCAAGACCGTAGTGGAGCATCGCTTTCATCTCAGAGGCGAAAATAAATTTGTCCTCATCAAACAGGTAAAAAAGCGGTTTTATGCCATAACGATCCCTGGCAAGAAACAATGACTGCTCCAGTTTGTCATAAATGCAGAAAGCAAAAAAGCCGTTCAGTCGAGTGAGGCACTGCTCTTTTTCCAGAATATAAAGTTGAAGCAGGACTTCCGTATCCGAATGCGAGCGAAAGGCGATGCCTCTTGTTTGCAATTGGGAACGCAGCTCCTGAAAATTGAAGATCTCGCCATTGATCACGATCGCATAACGGCCCGAAAGGTCCCACATAGGCTGATTGCCTGCCTCACTTGTATCGATGATGGAGAGCCTGCGATGTCCGAGAGCAACACGGTCATCCAGATAGATATCCTGAACATCCGGGCCGCGCTTGTCCAATGCCATCGTCGCAGCGGTTACATGGATCTTGTTGAATTTGCCAACCAGGTTGAATGCGAAAATGCCCGTGATGCCACACATCTGGAAAAAAACTTGGAACGGTAAGTTAGAAAGTTTACCGGGAAGCGGAGGGTTTTATCCTCAGAAGCGAAGTAATTTTCATACCAAGCAGCAACGATACCCATCCGAGCAATGCGACATGCTCCCAGTAACTCCCTCCCGCCGACGGCAAGGTTCCCTGAACCCGTGGCAGATAGGTTAAGAAAAAGATCAGCCAGACATAATATTGAAACACAATTTCCATGATCGCATAGGTTCTGGCGTTCAACCTGCCTGCCTCCCTGCGGTCGGCGATGAATGGCATGGCAAAAATAAAAGCATAGGCGACGAAACCGCCCAGCGTGCGAACAGAAAGGATGGGAGTAGCAGCCAGGTAGACGAATGTGAGCAGTTCGATGAGGTGGATGCCATGAGCAAAGGCAAAAAAATGGAATGGCTTGCGCAACAGTAAAACGTCCATATTTCCCGGCCTGTTGTGCCATACGAAAATAATGCTGAATACGGCGAGCGACAATCGTCCTGAATAACGGGTCAACGTCTGCAAGCCCCAAATGGAAAAACCGTCTGCAGAGATCGCTACGACGGCGACAAACAATTCAAGGAGCAGGACGATAACAAATACCTTCCCCGTTTTCATTTGTCCATTTGGTTGAATGGGTACCCGGGATGGATCCGTGCACTCAAATCAATCAGAGCTCGCGAATCATGATATTCCGGAACCAGACTTCGTGGCTGTGGTCCTGCAGGTCGATATGCCCCCGTTTGGGAACGGCGTAGCCCTCAACGTCATTCCATTTGCTGTTGGCCTTGCGGTTCTTCCAGTCTTCAGAACCGATCTCGTATTCCACTACCTTGTCGCCGTTAAGCCAGTGTTCGATGCGATTGCCATCGGCAACAATCCTTGACGTGTTCCATTCCCCGACCGGATTCAGTTTTTTGTTCACCGGCGCGTGCATATCGTAATTGCCTCCGCTGAAATTGACTTCCTTCGCTTCACCCGGGAAGCCGCCATCGTCAAGAACCTGGTATTCGGGACCGGTAAAAAAGGGTTGGTCATAGTCTTCGGTAACGCGGAACATGACGCCGCTGTTACTCTGGGGGGCGATCTTCCACTCGAAGGCCAGTTCAAAATTTTCGTATTGATTGACCGTAATCAGGTCGGCCCTTTTTGTCGCCTCTTCAAATGGTTTGCAATGCAACGTTCCGTCGATTACCTCCCAACTGTCGTTCTCCTGGTTTTTGAAAGGCCTCCACCCGTTCATTGTTTGGCCGTCGAACAAGAGCGTCCAGCCTTGCTCCAACTGCTGATTTCCGGCCTGATTAGCGGTATCAGCCTCAGCTGGTGCTGTTTCGGCGCTTTCATCATCCTTCTGATCACCTGTCTTACAACCGGCGAGAATAACCAGGGATACAATGATCGGGCAAATGAAAAGTCTCATAGGTGGCTTGTTTGGTACAGTCGTAAATATAGAAAAGTAAGTCCACTAATTATGGACGGATTGACCAATGGTGATTTTGGCCAGCGAACCCCTGCTTTTTCGAAAAATCGGACAGTACGTTGCATGGTGCACGTGCTTACCCCGGCCAATGGATCGGGCAGCGATCAGAAGATCTTTCCGGGATTCATGATATTGTTCGGATCGAAAACCCGCTTGATCCCGCGCATCAGGTTCAGGTTGACCTCACTCATGGCGATGGGCATGTACGGTCTCTTTGCAATGCCGATCCCATGCTCGCCCGACAAAGTTCCGCCCAGGCTGACGGTCAGCTTGAAGATCTCTCCGATCCCCTCCGGAATTTTTGTTTTCCAGTCTTCGTCGCTGATATTTTCCCGGAGTATGTTGACGTGAAGGTTGCCATCTCCCAGGTGGCCGAAGCATACCGTATTAAAATTATAGGCCTCGCCTATAGCCTTGATGCCGGCAATAAGTTTGGGAAGATTGCCGCGGGGAACTACAACATCATCCGATTTCGTAAGGGTATACCAGTTTACGGCCGGAGACACATTCTTGCGCACTTTCCACAACTCGTCTTTCTGGGCACTGCTTTCGGCAAACAGCACTTCACCCACCAGAAAGTTTTCGA
>DATBVZ010000344.1:0-4619 GCA_036515095.1 Cyclobacteriaceae bacterium
GCAATTCGAGCATGTTTTTAATGAGTTCCTGATTGATGGGATTGTCTTCAGCCAGAAGGATGCGCGCCACATATGCATTATCGGCTATAGCGCTTAGATAAATTCACCATCTTCTAGTCAGTTAAATACCGCTGCGCATTCACAGCAGAGAGTTGTTCGGTGAGTCTTTTATAATCCCGCTACCCCGCCCCTGACAGGTACAAGAATACCCCGCCGCATTAGTTGTCACTTTTGCAGGAACTTGAGGATATGGTTATTTCTCTTGATTCTATCGAGTATTTTTGAGGTATTCTATTTGCTGGGCGAGAGATTCGACAAGACGTTCAAGCCTGACGATATCTTCGGTAGATGGAAAGATTTGCATCAATGTTTTTTGGTGTTCTGGTTGCAATGGATTAAGGTCATTGAACAGTTGGGCGATGATATCTTTAATGGGGGATGGCTGGTGGCATGGTTTTATTTCCGCTGGCAACTGATAAATGGCCGGAGATTTATTATTTTCACATAACCGTTGTTTCTCACCAGATGATAAGGCGTTCTTGTAGTTTACAAGCAATTCGACAGTTTCAACAAAATCCATATCCCTGACCAACATGACGATGTCGATTGTGTTGAAGTTTTTTCCGCAAGGGAAGCACCTGGCCAGGTTGGTGGAAGTCTTGACGGCGGTATTGTATCCTGCGCAGAGCGGGCAGCGGAAGTGAAAGGCATTCCCTTCTTTTATTGACGGAATGGCCAAGAGGTTTTCGATTACTGTCCGTATCTGGATATGGTTGCGGATTTGGAATAATTGCTGATCTGTAAATTGTCGTTTTCCCATATTCGACATCCGCAAGCTTTCAGCAAAAACCTGATGAATGGTCAGCCTTGGTCAAGTTTTGTCCTTAAGCTGACGCATTTTTTCATGTTGATCACATGACTGTTTTCTGTCAACCGGTCAATCAACGCCACCGTCAGGTGGTCATTCTTCAAGAATGACGTCCATTGCTCAAAGCCGAGATTTGAAGTGATCATTGTTGTTTTTTTCTTGTGTCTTTTGTGCATCAGGCTGAAGAACAGGCCCACCTGAACCGGTTCAACTTCTCCATATCCTATTTCGTCAATGAGAAGACAATCGTAGGCGGCAAAAGCGTTGATTATTTTCCCCTCGGAATGATCGGCCACCGACTGGTAGAGTTTCTCGATAAGCTCGTGAAAAAGGATGAACCGCCCATTGTATCCGCGATTGATTGCCTGGATCAAGAACGCCGTAGCCAGTCCTGTCTTTCCGGCGCCGGTGGGCCCGAACCAGATCATATTCTGTTTTTGGGTCATGTAATCAAAACTGTCATAAAGATTCATAACCTTCCTGGCATCGAGTTTAGGCTGCATTGCAAAGGGAAAGGTTTCGATCACAAGTTTTTCTGGGATCTGTGCCCGATGAATCCGCAACTTCCGTGAGTTTTCTTTTTTGAGTTTGTATTCATCCTCAATGATCAACTTCAGCAGCCTGGCATGAGAGAAGCTTCCTTTGGCAGCGGTTTCCAGAAAACGATCCCAACTGGTCAACAACCCGGATAAACGCAGATATTTAAGCTTTTCTATCAGATCTTCATCCATTATTATCCTCCTCGAAACGACGATAGACGGAAAAATCCACATCATCGGTAAACCGTCCTTCGATAAAGGAAGGTCTTTTTACCAATTCCTCATCGATATGCGCTTGCGGCATCGAAAAACACGCCTCCTTAATCATCAGTGCGGCAATACGTTCAATCGTGTGTATGTCTGTAATTCGATAGGTTAACGCCCGCCGGATCGTCTTAATAAATAAATCGGCGGTCATCTTCTGCTGCAAATCATACAACTGGCGGATAGGACGATGTCTTTGTTTGCCGTCCATATTGGCGAGAGCAAAGTTGAACCAGACGTCCACAGCTTCGTCAATGCTGCGCAGTTTCTTTTCTTCATAATCCGTAGGTTTTTTACGCTTACTGGGCTGATATATCGGCTGCGGCTGTCCGGGTGGAGAAAACTTCCGGTTCTTGGCGCCTTCGACAGGAAGCTGGTACTCGATGAGCATCTGGCGCTGATGATAGATATTTATGCAATCCGCATATTGAAGCGCCTGGACCTCGAATCGTTTCACCCCCGGCGCCCAATAATAATTGCCGTCAAAAGATATATAGCCGTATTGGTCAATCATCCGGTAATGTTCAAGGTACGGCCTCGGGATGAAAGAAGGAAGCCTGGTAAGATACGCCTGCTCATATTCAAACGCTATCGCCGGGATCAAACCGCTTTTACTCTGCGGCCTGTTTGGCATCTTGACCGTGGCCCATTCAAATCCCTGCTGGTTCATATCTGTTAAACTTTCAAATTTACGCCCGGGCAGGAAATTGGTTTCTACCGTGTAAAAACTCCTTTCATTTCCTGCCTTCCTATTCGAATGCCCTTTTTCATGGCAAACAAATTCAAAAGAGTAATGCCTGGCAAATTGTTCCATTTCCGGAATCATGACCGCATGTTTGCCGATCCCTCGCAGACGGGCCAGGTTGGTATTGTCGATGATGCAAACCGGCGCAGAAAAACCCCAGAACTTCAATGCTTCATCGAGAAAGCACTTCATTTGAAAACGGTTGAAACACCGGTAAAATTTCAGGTAACGCATCTTCGAGTATCGCAGATAAATCAGGCTGCACACCACTTTTGCCGGCTTACCGCCTAACGGAAGCGTATAGACGGTCGTATCATGCTGCATTTCTGCTCCTGGTTGGTCGGGCTTCTGATCACACCGCTGATTTTTCGTCTCACCTAACCCAATCTCCCGAACTCTGCGGGTCAGGGTGGAATATCCTATCTTGACATCATGATCTTCAGCGAGCTTTTCATGCATCCGCTCTCTGTATCCGTTGCATTCAGCATACAGACGGGTGAGCAATTGAGTATCCAGTTCAATCTTGTCGCTGCGCGTCAAATCAGGCATCTCGCCCTTCAGGTCAATGATAGTACGCACAGTGTCACGATCCACATGCATCTGCCGGCTGATCTCCTTCAGCGCCATCCCCTGCATATACAGAAAATAGATGGCTTTACGCTTTTCCGGATCGATCATATAATGACCTCACGCTTTCGTTGAAAGTTTGCATCTGCCTTAATATCCCGCCCGCCAGCAGATTGGCTTGGACAAAAAAGGCGCTCGTCTTATATCTGGAATCCTTACATTTGCAGGCAATCCGCCGCATGTATTTCTGAGTTATCTCGAGATCTTTTATCAATGACTGCTCTTGTTTTGTACATTCACCTGTCTTTTGCGACTCTTCCTTGAGGCTCCTCAATCCCAGGGCAATATTGCCTGCTTTCATCTCCTGTCGAAGTTCGTCGCCTCCCTGAAAATAACCGTGCGCCAGCAGTTCAATATCACGGATACTCAAGTTACGCCCCGCAACCAACTTGACAAACTCATCGATTTCTTCCGCCTCGATTTTGTTTATACGTATAAACGGACGCAGGATGTACATATAGGCATAAACCGGAAAGCGGCCCTCAAATATATGTCCTTGCACCGTTTGGCTCATCTCCCGGTTAATTCCGCTGCGAACGCTGACCCAGGCCTTGCTTTTTTCCAGAACATTCGCAATGTCGGCAGTATTCATATGGTATACGCTTTTGAGCTCATCCACGAACCTCGCCTGTTCAAGGATATTAAGGCCGCTGTTGTTGGAAATGCGCAGCAGTTTAACGATTCCGTCTGCTTCATCCTGAGAAAGGATCGAATACGGCACTATCCCGAGCCCTAGCTTTACGGCGCACCGGTAGCGTTTGAACCCGTTTAACAGTATCCGGACAGCGCCCTTCTCTACCCCCTGAAGTGGCTCGCGAATGCCATTCTCCATGATCGAGGCGAGCAACACCCTTTCTGCCGCCTTGCTCCTGAACCGGTAAGCTTCAAATCGTAAATCAAAACTCGAAATCTCTACCTCTTGTGCCATTTTTCTCCTTATGGCGACCGATTGGCCGTGTATGCATACCCATACCCAAAGCTTTCCTCTTTGTCGATGCTGCGTTGTCTGAAATCTTTCAGCAGCGACATTATTTCTTCCAAAGCGACTCGTCTCTCTTCTATTATGCTGAGCAACATCCGGAGGTAAATAAGCAGGGATTTATGCGGCAGCCCCCCGGGGGGCAGGTCATCTACGGATTTGTTATGCCTTGTCTCCTTTGATGATCCACAACGCATCTGGTAACTGGCATTATTTAGCCAACTTTTCCTACGCTTCCCTTTTTTCGTCTGATAGTATTCCTTAACCCGCCTGGCAGCGCTGTTCTTCCTGTAACTTTGACGACAGCCAAAAGGGCAGCCAAGATCATTGCGACCAATATTGCGAGGATCAGTAAAAAAAAGGATGCCGCAGTGAACACATTTCTTCAGGTAAGGGCGAAGGCAGGGATGCTTCTTGAGCACCGAACGAAGGCGCCAGTAATATGTCGTAACTAACCGGCGAACTTCTCCCTCCCGGTACCACTCCGGAATAAATTGAAAAAACCCTTGAATTTGAATTACAAAAAAGCTAAATCTCTACTCGTCTGGCCAATAAGCTCGGACATACCCTCGTTATCCTTTGATGTTTTTTGAGAAA
>DATBVZ010000345.1:0-5937 GCA_036515095.1 Cyclobacteriaceae bacterium
GGAAGAGAAATTCAGACTTTTTGTCCCGGGTAACCTTGAACTGGGCAACAACCGATGTATCCTTTACTTCCTTATAACATCCGGGCAAATTCAATTCGTGCGAACTCAGTCCTGTACCAGCAGCCGGCGAGTAAGGCTGGATCGTGTAGCCTTTGTAGAGCAGGTCCTTTTCATAAAATTGCTTCAGCAGCCACCACAACGACTCGATGTAATCCTTTTCGTACGTGAGGTACGGGTTATCAAGGTCGACCCAATAACCCATCCTGCGGGTCAGGTCGTCCCATTGATCCTTGTAGGTCATCACGGCCTCACGGCATTTCCGGTTGTATTCCTCCACCGAGATCCGGGTTCCGATGTCGTCTTTCGTGATTCCCAGCAATTTTTCCACCTGCAGTTCAACCGGCAATCCGTGGGTATCCCACCCTCCCTTGCGCTTGACCTGGTAGCCCTTAAGGGTCTTGTACCTGCAGAATATGTCTTTGACCGTGCGGCCCATCACATGGTGAATTCCAGGGGTTCCGTTGGCTGACGGCGGCCCCTCATAAAATGTGAAGGTCTCAGCGCCTTCCCGGTTACTCACCGTTTTTTCAAAGATCTTCTCCCGATTCCAGAATTCCAGAACCTCCTCTGCGATACGGGCAAAATTCAACTCCTTGTACTCCTTATAATGACCTGCCATTCGTTTTTCGGATGCGATCCCTGATTATTCTCTTATCGTGGCTCCTTTTCGTGCATAAAATTCCACGAAAGCACAAATTTAAGGACGCAAAGATATTTCATTATTCCTGATTTGCGAGCCTTCCCGTGGGGCAGAAATTGGCACTACAGAACAAAAACCCCAATTTCCGGATTTTTATTCTGCGGAAGGATGCCGGTTGTGGATCCTGATTTTGCTGAGGTCAATTTCCTCATCCTCGCTTTCGCCGTAGAAACTCGGGTCGAAATTATCGATCGGTAATCGCTCGCCATCCCTCCTTCTTGGCCTGTCAAAGGTCATGATCAGCGCCGGGAGTAATATGAGATTGGTGAACATGGAGATTACCAGGGTCGTTGAGGTCAGCAGTCCGAGCGCGACAGTTCCCCCAAAATTCGAGAAAGCAAAAATGATGAAGCCTGCAAAAAGCGCAATGGACGTATACATTATGCTTTTCCCGGTCTCCAGAATACTTTCGCTGACCGCAACCGGAATGAAAAAATTATTGGAGCGTATCTCCTGACGGTACTTCGCAAGGAACCGGATCGAGTTGTCAACAGAAATACCGAACGTTATGCTGAAGATGAGCGCCGTACTGGCCTTAAGGGGTATATCCAGGTAACCCATAAGACCTGCCGTAATCATTAATGCCAGTAAATTAGGGATCAGCGAGATGATGATCATACGCACGTTGGCAAACAGGAAGGCCATGGAGAGGGTGATCAGCAGGCACGCCAGCAACAGGCTTTCCTTGAGGTTCGCGATCAGAAATTTATTGCCCTTGATAAACATTTTTGTCGTACCTGTTATCGCGGTGTTAACAGAATCCCCTCCGGGGGAGGCAAAAATTTCATTCATCCGGGGTTCGATCACCTCATGCACAAGCGAATCCATTTTCACAGACCCAATGTCAGCGATCTGGCTGCTTATCCGCATCTTGCTGAATGTGGAGTCAACAAATGATTTGAACAGCCCGCTGCTGTCGGTTTGACCTCTCATGTACCGGAGAATGAATGCTCGTTCACGGGTAGTCGGCAGTGCATACCTGTCGGGATTGTTATTATAAAATGCCTGTTTAGATGCCTTGATCAGACTCAATATGGATACCGGTTTTGAGACGACTGAAATCGAATCAATGAAACCCTCCAGCTGATCAACCTTCTTCATGTTATCCACTTCCAGCACAGGCCTCCGCTGCCTGGTCACAAACTCAACGACAATTTCCAGCGGCATAATTCCACTGAAATTCGACTCAAAGAATTTCAGATCCTTCATAATCTGACTTTCCCTGGGGATATCATCAACCATGTATGAAACGGACTCCAGTCTCCAGATCCCGTATGCGGAGATCATGGCCAGCGCCAATGACATTACATAGATGGCAGGGCGGTGACGATGCACCATAAGATCCACGTCTTTAAGGAAGCCGCCCATTATTCGGAAATCGAGGTGGCGGAGATGCCGTTTCGTCGGTGATGGCAGCCAGGCCAAAATGCCGGGTATCATTACCAGACTCACCAGGAACAACACCATGATGTTGATACCCGCCACAATACCAAACTCACGAAGTATGAGTATGTCGGTGCTGAGCAGCGTAAGAAAACCGATTGCAACGGTCAGGTTGGTAAGGAACGTAGCCAGGCCCATTTTCAATACCACCGTTTTTATCGCGCCCTCCTTGTTTTTGGTTCGGGCAAATTCTACGTGGTATTTGTTCAGCAAATAGATTGCATTTGTAATGCCGATCGTTACAATGACCGGAGGAATGAGTCCGCTGAGCAACGTGATCTTATAATCGAAAAGCGCCAGGGTTCCCAGCGTCCAGACCACAACGATGCCAATAATGATCATGGAAAAAATCACTGCCCTGAATGAGCGGAAGAAAAGAAACATGATCAGTCCGGTAATGAAAGCGGAGGCATAGAGAAAGATCTGCATTTCCTTCTTTACCTGGCCGGCAACATACGTACGAATGAAAGGAAGACCGGCGTAATGGAGTTGAAGACCCGTTTTGTCCTCGAAGGTTGCTCCCGCTTCCAACAGGGAACCAACAAGGTCCTCCCGTCGGGCGGAATTCATGACATCCTTCTGAACCGACACCAGCATCATGGTTGCGCCGTTGTTTTCATTCACAATCTGGTCCATGTAAATGCGCTGACCCCGGGCTATCATCAGTGCGCTGTCGAGTACCTGCTGTGTAGCAATGCTATCGGGAAAAATTCTTTCCAGGTAAAATCTCGAATTGGCAGTGTCTTTGAGTATCATTTTGATCACAGGAAGCGATATGACATCATTCACTCCATGGATCGTTCTGATATCCCGCGTCAGTTCATGAAAGGCCTTAAAATTATCCCTTTCGTAGATCGCGCTGTCCTGCAAGCCTACCGCGATGATATTGCCGTCTTCCCCGAACTGGGCCCTGAACTTGTTGAGCATTATCATATCGGGATCATCGGGAGGAACCGTGCGGGCAAAGTCATAGCTCATCTCCACTTTCGAAGCCTGATAGCCCATAAAGACGGAGATGACGACGATCAGAAGCATCAGGTAAAGACGCAACTGAATTATTAGCCCAGCGATTTTATTCCACATGAATGCACCGATTGCAGCCGACAAAGCTAATGATTTTTATCTTTTTGGGAACAGCAATCGGGATGCCTGCAAATTACCTTCACCAGGCATCCCGCCTCATCAGCGCCTCATCGTGACCGTATCACTTTGTACACAGTTCCCGACGTGAAAGCGAATCCACAACTTGACGAAAAGTGACCGGTCCGCGCGGTATCAGGATGTATGATTGACGTCCATAAGGATCGGGTCCTGATTGAGGAGCCTTACCAGAATGCCGTAGAGTTCGGGCACCTCCGTTTTGAACTGTGCCGATCGTTCAAAGAAATTCTCAACGGCAACGGAGAAGAATTCATGCGTATTCGTGCACGCGTAGGGCCTGAAGAACGTGGCATTGAAATGATCACCATCGCTGCAGATACGGTGACACCATTCATCCAGCTTCTCCAAAAGAGGTTTATCAAAAAATGAATAGGCCTCGCTTTTGACAATATTCTCTATTCTCAGCGCGTGTGCCATCTCGTGCAATCCGAGATTGATCGCATCATCCGCATGGAGAAACCCCTCCATGAAATTGCGCCATGACAGAACAACAATGCCGAAGGCCGGATTCACCTCCCCTTTGTGATACCGCTTCGTGATGTTGGAATAATAGTCGTCGGGATAGATCAGTATTTTGTCAAAATGCGTAAGGTGTACATGAGGCAACCCGAATGTGATCTGAACAGCCACCGCGGCCACAAATACGATCATTTCCGGCGGAACTTCCTTCATCCCACGCGGAATAAACCGCTTTGAGTAAATGAACCGGCAGACACGTTGTTCAAATTTCCGTTTGTTTTCCGCTGAAAGTCCCTGGTAGTATCGAAAGTACTTGCCGAGCAATTCCCTGTAATAGGGAGGAACGGGCAATAACCTGCTTCTCATGGGGGCAGCTGCTCGACCGACATAGGCATAACCTTCTTCCAGGGCTAACCGGTAACGGACAAACACCACCAGTATGGTCCCAATAATGATAAAAACGACAATCATGTTCTTTACAGGTAGCTGCGGGATGCTGGCGCCGGACGATAGTTCAGATCTTGCGAAGTATGGTATTGACCGAGCAAGCTTCAACAAGTTTGCCTTTCACTTCCGGAATGCTGACCCGCTCCTGTTTCATACTGTCGCGGTCCCTGATGGTAACCGTTTCATCCGACAGGGTTTGGTGATCTATGGTAACGCAGAAGGGCGTACCGATCGCATCCTGTCTTCTGTACCGCTTGCCGATAGCGTCCTTCTCTTCGTAGAAACAACGCAGGTCGTACTTGAGGTCGTTCATGATGGTCATCGCCTTTTCGGGAAGTCCGTCTTTCTTGACCAAAGGCAGGATTGCAACTTTATTAGGAGCCAGCGCCGGAGGGATTCGCAGGACGACGCGTTCACTGCCATCCTCCAGCTTCTCTTCGGTATACGTGCCTGACAGGACTGCAAGAAACATTCTGTCCAGCCCGATGGAAGTCTCGATCACATACGGAATGTAGTTCCTGTTGCTTTCCGCATCGAAGTACTGAAGTTTCTTTCCCGAATACTTCTCGTGACTGCTCAGGTCAAAATCCGTTCTTGAATGAATTCCTTCGAGTTCTTTGAAACCTATGGGAAAATTAAACTGGATGTCGCAGGCGGCATTGGCATAGTGGGCAAGATTAAGGTGATCGTGGAAGCGGTAGTTTTCTTCTCCCAGACCAAGTACCGTATGCCATTTCATTCGGCGGTCTTTCCAGTATTCGTACCACTTCATTTCTTCTCCCGGCTTCACAAAAAACTGCATTTCCATTTGTTCGAATTCACGCATGCGGAAAATGAACTGACGGGCAACGATCTCGTTCCGGAAAGCCTTGCCGATCTGAGCGATCCCGAATGGAATTTTCATGCGCCCGGTCTTCTGCACATTAAGGAAGTTAACAAAGATACCCTGTGCAGTCTCGGGGCGGAGATATATTTTACTGGCTTCCTCCGCAAGGGAGCCGATCTCTGTCGAAAACATCAGGTTAAACTGCCGGACATCCGTCCAGTTTCGCGAGCCCGAGAGCGGATCGGCGATATCCAGGTCAAGGACAAGTTGTTTCAGTGCGGGCATGTCATTATTGCCCATCGCATCCTTCAACCGCGAATTCGTGTCCGCTATTTTCTGCCTGTATTCGAGCACCCTTGGATTAGTAGCCACAAATTTTTCCCGGTCAAACGAATCACCAAAGCGTTTGGAAGCCTTTTCAACTTCCTTCTCAATCTTCTCTTCCATCTTCGATACGGCTTCCTCGATGAGCATGTCCGCACGGTATCGTTTCTTGGAATCCTTATTGTCGATCATGGGATCATTGAAGGCATCCACGTGGCCGGATGCCTTCCATGTGGTTGGGTGCATGAAGATCGCCGCGTCAATTCCAACGATGTTATCGTGCACCATGGTCATAAATTTCCACCAGTACGCTTTGATATTGTTTTTCAGCTCCGCCCCGTTTTGACCGTAGTCGTACACAGCGCTTAGGCCATCATAAATTTCACTGGATGGAAAGATGAATCCATACTCCTTGGCATGGGAAATCACACGCCTGAATAAATTGTCGTCCTGGGGAGCCATAAGCCGCAAATATATGGGATTAGCAATTCTGGCAAGGACTTTTTTGAATCCCGGC
>DATBVZ010000346.1:0-3338 GCA_036515095.1 Cyclobacteriaceae bacterium
CGAGGATGCGTGCCTTTGAAGATATAAATGAAGAAGATATAAAGTCCATCGCGGCACCTTCGCTTATCATTATCGGAGATAAGGATATCGTACGCCCCGAGCATGCCGTTGAAATGTTCCGTCAGATGCAGCATGCCAGACTGGCCATACTGCCCGGAGGGCATGGTGAATATATGGGAGAGATAACTACAGTGAAAGGCCACAATGAATATCCCGCACTGCCAATAATAGAAACCTTCCTGAACGAAACCGTCAGGCAGTAGAGATTCGCTTCAAGATCCGGATCCTTTAAGGGGCGGCCTGAATTCACTAACAAACGGACCGGTCTTTCAACCGGCGGAGGAGGGAGTAATCTTTACGCGTGTGTTTTTGAATGATGGTGTCAGGCTTCTCGGGTCTACGTCCGTTGAGATCAGCACGTTGGTTTCGGGGTAATATCCAAGCACATTCCCCTCGTGAATATCGAACGGGCGAAGTCGCACGTTGGTCATGCTCCCTGTAGTGCTCGCTATGTCTACCCTGTCATCTTTTTTCAGGCCAAGTTTGCTGATGTCATCCGGATTCATCAGTATGATCCACCTGTCATTCTGATCCCGCCAGGCGTCGGATTCCTCATACACGATCGTGTTGAACTGCCCCTCGCTGCGTACTGACATCAGGCGGAACCATCCTTCCGAGGAAACAGTCTCAGTTACCTGCGGCAGAGGGACGACCCTGAAAACCGCATTGCCATCTTTTGTTCCGAATGCAGGCTGATGAAGAGTTCGCCCGCCAATAGCAAACTCTTCTTTACTCTTATCGAGCATGGCCATTTTTTCAAAGCCCGGGATACTCTCAGCAATCGCCTGCCGGATGTGCTGATGTTTTTTGAATGCCCTGAATGAAATCTTTTTTTCTTTCAGTACTCCAATCGCTATTTCTGTAATGATCTCGACTTCCGATCGTGCATTGGACAACCTTGATCGTCCGCCGTCGCTCATCCGGACATAATTGAACATCGATTCCTGGGTCGTAGGTTGTTGTTCTTCATCACGCACTGCGGCCGGAAGAATAATGGTTTCGCCCTGCGTACCAGCGAGGTGCCCGCGATTCATCGTGGTACTGACAAATACCCGGAGCGGGATTTTATCCAGCGCCTGCGCCGCATAATCCGTGTCGGGATTGGACCCATACAAATTGCCCCCGAGCATGAAGGCAATGTCAACTTTTCCTTCTTTTGCCGCGTGAATGCATGACATGGTATCCCATCCCGGCGAAACGGGCAGCTTAACGCCGAGCTTCTTCTCTATATTCTGAAATACTTTTTCTTTCAGCCGGGGAGTGACCCCCATTGAACCCACACCCTGGACATTGCTATGCCCTCTCAGCGGCAATAATCCCGCATACTGCTTTCCGATCATGCCGCGCAACAAAGCCAGATTCACGATGCTTTCCACATTCTCGACGCCATGCGTGTGATGCGTGATTCCCATTGCCCAGGCAAATACAACACGGTCGGAGCGGCAGTATCGTTCCGCGGCATCCTCAATGAGAGCCCGCCTGACCCCGCACGCGGTTTCGATCTGATCCCAGCTGGTGTTCCTGATGTCGTCGCGATACGGTTCAAAATTTTTGGTATGGCGATTTATGAAAGCAGTGTTTTCACCTTTCTGCATAAGGACAGCTTTGGCGATCCCTTTCATCAGGGCGATATCGCCGCCAATTTCCGGTTGCAGGTAAAGTGACGCTATTGCGGAACCCCCGGATACCATGGAACGGGCACTGCCCGGAACAGCAAAGCGTACAAGTCCAGGTTCCTTTACAGGGTTGATCACAATAACGGCACCCTTACGGCGCCGGCACTTCATCAATTCGGAAAGGAACCTGGGATGATTTGAAGATGGGTTGGCTCCGATAACAAAAATGAGATCCGAGTTTCGCAAGTCTTCAAGCTGGACTGTCGCGGTAGCTGTTCCCAGCATGGGCTGCATGGCCGTACCCGAGGCCTGGTGACAGTAGTACGAGCAGTTGTTCACGTTGTTGGTGCCGTAAAGACGAGCGAAGAGATGGAGAATAAAGGCAGCTTCGTTCGAGGACCTTCCGGAGGCGTAGAAGAATGTTCGTGTGGGGTCAGTCGACTCAAGCCGGGTTACGATCTTTTCCAACGCACGTTCCCAATCCATTGGCGAAAAGTAGTTGTCTGAAGCTGCCTTGTAAAGCGGCTGATTCAATCGTCCAAGTCTTTCGAGGTCCCGCGACCTCAGGTCCCGTAATTCATGGATTGATTTTGTTTTTAAGAGGGTAGAGGGGATCTCAGGCTGAATGTCCGTTAACTGTGCCTGGATGCTTTTCTTGCAGATCTCAAAGCGCTCGCCGGCTTCGTTCGCCATTCCCCCGCGCTGACCGCCCATTCCGTACGCGCACACCTTACAGGTGTTCTTCGAAGTAACGGCGTGAAAAAAATTGACTGCGCCGACGCTTGCGGCGACGCGCAATGAATAATTGATCGACTTCCAACCACCGGGTGTATTGCTCATTCCATGTTCACCTTTGCCGGAACAAGATTAAAGGTACGGAATTATCGCAACGCGCGCCCGCCGTCCCTTTTTAGGGAAGGCTTCCAGCAGCAGGTTCATGAGCAACAAAGTGGGCGTCGTGCGGTAACTACAAGCCTCAATTCCTGAATTTTAAGAATCCCGTCCTATATTAGCCAAATTAATTCACAGCAATGGACGCAACCGAACTCAGAAAACTGCAGGCGCCGTTAAAGGATAAATACAGGACCGAACCGGAATCCGCCATCGTCACGCTGCGCGCTCGTGGAAACCTCGGTGAGGAAATCTCCTGCCAGGTGGAAACAGGCCGCGCATTGGTGGAAGCCGGCCTGCATCCGGCCACCGGCGGGGCAGGCATGCTGGCGTGCTCCGGCGACCTTCTCTTGCAGGCGCTCGTTGCCTGCGCGGGTGTAACGTTGAGGGCGGTGGCTACCTCCCTTGGCATTGACATAAGGAAAGGGACGGTCAACGCAGAGGGTGACCTTGATTTCCGTGGAACTCTGGGCGTTTCAAAAGAAACTCCGGTAGGCTTTGTTTCAATCCGCCTGCAGTTTGATATTGAATCCGGTGCATCCGTGGAACAACTTGAAAATCTGAAAAAGCTAACAGAACGGTATTGTGTAGTTTATCAGACGCTTATCAATGGGGTTAAGGTTATGACAGCGTATTCGTAGCGCGGAGTAATGACGTCCGTATTTTGCACACTGCGCACGCCCGATGCGGCTATCGGTTCACGTTCCTGTGGGGCGCAACCGTATAATCATTCTGTTTTGAGTATTCCGTTTACAAGATTTTCCCATTGTA
>DATBVZ010000347.1:0-2308 GCA_036515095.1 Cyclobacteriaceae bacterium
AAAGCAGGCCCCTACGGCCGACGCTCCCGATTTTAAAAAGAGCACTCCAAGCGAATTGCCAATGCTATCAATTTTTCAAAAGTGTATTGACTTAGGACAACATCCTGCTGACTCAAAGGAGGAAAGACTGCGAAAGTCCAGCCTGCTTGTAATGTCGTGGCCGTTTGCCCTTGCGGGACTGGTCTGGGGAGTATTGTATTTTGCAAACGATCTGATCGTGCCCGGACTAATACCTTTCACTTACGGACTGCTTTCCCTTGCCAGTATTGCTCATTTCAGTGTCACTACCAGGTATACTTTTTTCAGAAATAGTCAATTGTTTCTGATCCTCATTCTTCCGTTTATGCTTCAGACCTCCCTGGGTGGATTTGTCCCGGGCAGCGCGGTGATCATCTGGGCGGTCATTGCCCCGGCAGGTGCACTGATCTTTCATAGCATAAGCCGGTCCTTGCTATGGTTTGCAGCTTACGCGCTGCTTGTTTTTACTGCCTTTCTGATCAATGATCGATTGCCGGAATATGTTAATTGGGATCTGAATGAAGATTTTATCCATGTTTTATTCCTCATGAACATCCTTGGCGTTTCCATGCTCGTTTTTGTGATTCAATATTACTTTGTTGGAAAGATTACAGAACTTAAAGAACACATACAAGAGAAAAATCAGACGTTGGAAGTGCAATCTGAGAAGTTGAAGGAGATGGATAAAATAAAATCAAGCTTTTTTGCCAATATCTCTCACGAGTTCAGAACACCCCTGACACTTATCCTGGGTCTTACAAACAAACAAATAGCCAATCCGGCAAGCCCTCCTGATCCGAAAGACAGTGATACCATCAAGCGAAATGCACAACGGCTTCTGCAGTTGATCAACCAACTGCTGGATCTTTCGAAGCTCGAATCCGGTGAACTTAAACTCGACGTGTCAAAAAATGATATTGTTCCGTTTCTAAAAGCACTAACTGCTCAGTTCGAATCCTTTGTTTTTGACAAGCAAATCATAATGACATTTAACGGCCACAGCCTCCGGGATGACTTTTCAAGCGATCCCATTGAGTTATTTTTTGATCAGGAGAAGTTGCAAAAGGTCATCATAAACCTGCTCTCAAACGCCGTAAAATTCACTCCTCAGGGAGGGATGATAGAAGTTGAAGCCACAACGGATGAGACTGACGCAGAACCGGAAGTCGTAAAGATCAAAATATCCAACACGGGTGAGGGCATCCCAAAGGAAAGCCTTCCATTTGTATTTCAACGATTCTACCAGGTGGACGGATCCAGTAACCGCCGGTATGAAGGGACAGGCATTGGGCTGGCACTGGTTAAGGAGTTAATTGAATTGCACCATGGAAGCGTGTATGCAGAAAGCAATGAGGCAATAACCTGTTTTATCGTTGAACTTCCAATGAATGCTGAATCCCTTAGGGATCACAAGGTCCATGATGGTATTATACGCGAAACAATAGCTACAAAAATGGAAGCCGGCTCGGATATTGCGATCGCCCGTCCGGTCGCTACGAACAATATCATTGAGGAAACGGAAATATCCAATGTGTTTGGTGATCATGATCGGTTTGAAATACTCATTGTAGAAGACAATCCGGACCTTCGCTTGTTTATGAAAACGATCCTGCAACGCCATTACAAAGTAACCGAAGCGGTTGACGGACAAGACGGATTGGTTAAAGCCAATTCAACGATACCCGACCTGATAATAAGCGATATCATGATGCCGCGAATGGATGGGTTCGATTTGTGCAAACACCTTAAGTCGGATGTAAAGACCGATCACATACCGTTGATCATGCTCACAGCGAAAGCCTCAAGAGAAAATAAACTGGAAGGTCTGGAAGCAGGTGCCGATGACTATTTGATAAAGCCGTTTGACGAAGAAGAGTTGCATATTCGGGTTAAGAACCTGATCGCACTACGGGAAAAGCTTCAGAAAAAATTTCAGGGGGAGATCATGTTGAAGCCGATAGCGGCAAATGCAGGATCGGTACATGAAAGGTTTTTGAAGAAAATCAAAGAAGCAATTGAGAAGAACATAGACAATGAACGGTTTGGCGTAGACGACCTGGCAGGAGAAATGGCCATGAGCCGGTCCCAGGTTCACCGGAAACTGAAAGCGCTGACGGGTCAGTCGGCCACTATGTATATAAGAAATTACAGGCTGCACCGTGGCGCGGAACTGTTAAAACAGGGTGCAGGTAACGTAACTGAAATTGCCTATCAAGTCGGATTCAACAGCGCTACTTATTTCAGCTCCTGCTTCCATGCGTTGTTTGGATACACGCCTTCCCGTTATCAG
>DATBVZ010000348.1:0-2574 GCA_036515095.1 Cyclobacteriaceae bacterium
TGAAGACATCATTCTTTCGGAAGTAAATGTAAAGTCGATCGAATATATTGATGACGCATCGGGTGTTCTGGTTAAACGGGTAAAACCCAATTTCCCGAAGTTGGGCAAACAATACGGTCCCAAACTGAAAGAGGTGACCGCCGCCATCAACTCGTTTTCCGCAGACGACATTGCAGGCATAGAGCGAAACGGCACGCTGAAGAAGAACGGCTTTGATCTCGTTCGGGAGGATGTGATCATCACTTCGGAGGACATCCCCGGCTGGTCCGTTGCCTCGGACGGCGGCATAACGGTGGCGCTTGATATTCAGGTTACGGACGAATTGAAAAGCGAGGGCATCGCCAGGGATTTCGTTAATCGTGTTCAAAATATGCGCAAGGACATGGGCCTTGAGGTGCTTGACAAGATATTGATCGATGTTCAAAAGGATTCGGATGCGGTTGTTTCTGCGCTGAAACGATACAGTGATTATATTCGGACAGAAACGCAGGCGCTGGAACTCAACCTCGAGGCGGACTTTGATGACGGTCTGCCTGTGGAGTTGGATGAGTACTTACTGAAGGTAAAGATAAGCTTACAGAAATGAAGATAGCCCGGTATTTTTTACTTGCCCTGCTGGTGATCATAGTAGATCAGACATCAAAGATGCTGGTGTATCACTACATGTATCTCCATCAGGAAATCAACGTGCTGGGAGACTGGTTCAGGCTCCATTATTTGCTCAACCCGGGGATGGCCTTTGGATTCAAATGGAATAACGAATTTGGTAAGCTGGCGCTGACGGTGTTCCGGATCGGCGCCATGCTGGGAATAGGATACTATTTGTGGAGAATGGCCAGGCGTGACGTTCATCCCGGCTTTTTATGGTGCATGGGCCTGATCCTTGGCGGCGCTGTGGGAAACGTTATTGACAGTACGTTCTATGGCGTTCTGCTCAATAATCATCTGCCGGGCTCGCCCACACCGTGGTTTCACGGACAGGTAATTGATATGCTTTTCTTTCCAATCTTCGAATTTGTATGGCCGGATTGGATTCCTGTTATTGGCGGAGATTATTTTCTGTTCTTTAGTCCGGTTTTCAACATAGCCGATTCGTCCATTTTTATCGGCGTGCTTATCATACTGCTGATGCAAAAGAAATTTTTTGGAGAACGGATGGCTGACAGCGAGGAGAAGGAAGCACCGGGAGTGCCGACTTCCACCACGGTTGATCCCGGCATCCCCGTTGCGGAAGGTGGTAAGACCGGCGATGCATGAGTACGAAAGCCTTGGAAAGTCTGCTGGCTCGCGCGCGCATTGTCCGCGTGTGGTCCTTCAATTGAATACGGGCACATGAAAAGTATTGGTCGTTTATCTTTCACGCCAATATCCAATAGTTTATTTTGAGGTGCCTAAACAACTAACCCAAGCCCCATGCAGGAACTCAATGATATTCTCGCGACGATCGATGGATATATCGGCGGATCAAACTGGTTTGTATATCTGTTGCTCGGAACCGGACTATTTTTTACGCTTTACCTGAAATTTCCGCAGTTAAGGTTCTTTGCCCATGCATTGAAGATCGTGAGCGGCAAGTACGATAAGGCCACGGATCCGGGTGACACTTCCCACTTTCAGTCGCTGGCGACAGCATTATCCGGAACGGTGGGAACGGGCAATATTGCAGGCGTTGCTTATGCCATTCACCTGGGAGGTCCTGCGGCCTTGTTCTGGATGGCGATGACGGCTTTCCTGGGCATGACCACGAAATTTGTTGAAGTAACCCTTTCGCATAAGTATCGTGAGGTCGATGAAAAAGGGCACATTGCCGGCGGGCCAATGTACTACATGAAGAATGCCCTGAACATGAAATGGCTGGCAGTCATCTTCGCCATTGCAACGGTACTTTCTTCCTTTGGCACGGGAAATCTTCCACAGGTAAACAGCATTGCAAATTCCATGTACACATCCTTCAGTCTGAATCATATCATCACGGGGGGTGTGCTTGCGTTGATACTTGGATTTGTCATCATCGGGGGTATCCACAGGATAGCGGCGGTGACAGAGAAACTTGTGCCTGTTATGGCGATCTTCTATTTCGCCGGCGCCATACTGGTGATTGTTTACAACGCGGGTAACATTATTCCCTCCGTCGTATCGATTTTTTCGGATATCTTCACCGGGACCGCAGCAGCAGGAGGATTTCTTGGTGCTACCATATCGTTTGCCTTTAACCGGGGTGTGAACCGCGGATTGTTTTCCAATGAAGCGGGTCAGGGATCCGCTCCCATCGCGCACGCTGCGGCCAAGGCACACGAACCGGTATCGGAAGGCATGGTGGCAATACTCGAACCATTTATCGACACGATCATTATTTGTATGCTTACCGGGTTGGTTATTTTGTCTTCCGGTTCATGGAAAGAAAAATATCCGAATGATTTTCAGGATGCCGACCTGACTGCGCTGGCGGGTAGCTATGACGATACCAATCCGGCTGATCTGGAAAGGCTCACGGCCCATATGACGGGAAAGGAAGGGTTGCCCCTGTACACGGGAGAGCTGCAGGTACTTGATGGTGAAATAGGGAACGATGTG
>DATBVZ010000349.1:0-9248 GCA_036515095.1 Cyclobacteriaceae bacterium
TGGCAGGTTCCGCTGGGTACATATCCGGAACTTGAAGCTAAAGGCCATCCGCCAACAGGAACGTTCAACATGGGTGGCGCCGCAGTAACTGCCGGCGGATTAGTCTTCATTGGGGCGACCATGGATGAACGATTCCGTGCTTTTGACAAAGACACCGGGAAAGTGTTGTGGGAATTTCAGATGGACGCCGGAGGCTATGCAACCCCTGCCGTATATGAAGTAAAAGGCAGGCAATACATCGTCATCGCCGCCGGCGGGGGAGGCAAACCCGAGACCCGTCCCGGCAATGCATCCTACTGCTTCGCCTTGGGGGAAGATTGAGATGCTTAACCGAAACCCATCACTCATTCGCTCACTCACTCAATCCTCACGCTGGGTATCTTGCAGACTTCAGCTGCTACAACTCCTGCCCAACCTCACGGGCGTCACGATAGCTACATAACTTTACTTTGCCTGCAGCCTATCGCCCCCTGCCTCTAAACCCGCTTCCCCAAACAACCGGTTCAGGGAGGCGACCAATGCAGCGTCGATGGTCTGAATATTTCTAACCCGCTTATCAATCTCAACGGAGACTGTATCCGACATATACCAGCCAAGAGGGAGTTTTATGGTCTTGTCCTTGCGGTCGTCCAGGCTCAGCACATGAAATTCAACATTGGGCGGGTACGCGTAATCGAAACTCTGGTGAAACAACTGAACAATCGCTTTGGCCGTCAACGTTGTGCCATTCACATTGAGAACACCCTGCAATGGCGTTCGCGCATCGTGAAGAATGCGCACGGCGCTGACATCCCCGTGCAATTCATCCTTGCCGTTTTGGAGATAGATGATCACCAAACGGATGCTTATTGAGTCGGGTGAGGGATTGCTGATCTTGTCCTCAACGGTCTTGTACAAGTTGTATATCGTCTGCAACCCGGTGTTTTCCCGATAGCCGCCGTCGATGATATGCCCCTTGCGGTAGCCCGCCGAATCAAGAAGCGCTCCGGATGTAACAATGGGAAACCGGCAACAATTCAACGCCGCAAAAGAACAATTGATGTCCCGCCCTGACGTGTGAAAAAAATCAATGTCATCGCTAAACCATTGTGCAGATCTCACTTCCAGGTTGGAGGTGATCACACGTTGGCCATTTTCGGCGAGTGTGCCATTCAAAATGAGAGACGGCAAATCGTAGTTCGGCTGTTCCTGTCCGTACCAGAGGCCGAGGAAGGAATCCGAGAATGTGTCTGTACCGAGAATGTCCTTGTAGTATTTCTCCCAGGTCATGCCCAATATCTTTGATCGTTCCAGGGAAGCAATGGGCCATGGAATAAATTTCTGCAAATTGTCACCGAAAGCAAGCGACGCGGTAAGTGGTGAAAGGAAGTCCTGGCGGGTAAATTGTTTAAAGAGACTGTCAGCATTCTCACCTTTTATCAGACCCGTGTTGAAGTCGTGGAGAAAAGAGAGGTACGTCACTGCACCGACACCACCACCTGAGACTCCCGAAATCACAAAGGTCTGCTCAATAAATCCGTGGTATACGCTGTCCAGGTGATGAAGCACTCGGGTTGTCCAGTTCAATGCCCTTATTCCTCCTCCCTGCGTGGCTATAAAGATTACGGGCATCGTAGCCGAGTCATGCGTATCCTTCCATACAGAACGCTTCGTGGCAAGCCAGCCGGTGAAGGCTTCCTCCACGGACAGCCTTCGTTGGACCCGGTTGTTTTCCATGTATTCAGGTGCCGTGTTGTCGTTCCAATAGCTGAAGGCAACTACTACGATCACCAGAATAACACCGAAGGGCCGGGTTGTGTAATTATGAAAATAGAATACAATGGTAAGCAGCAAGGTGAGGCAGGGGATGGTCAGGATCAGAATTGATGCCGGACGCAGCCATGAAGAAAGAAACAAGTTGACCGACGGAAAACAAAACAGGAGGGTGAGGGCAAATGCAATGGCTCCCAGCACGACAAAATAAAACTTCACAGCCTTGAATTGTGCTATAAAGACCATTTCCTGTGGAATAGTAGGGGCATAACCCGTCAGTTCCTTGAACTGATCCACCTCTTCAAAGGTGGGCCATGCACCGACTGGCCGGATGCCTTTCAGGTATCGCAACCACCTGAAAAAGCCTCTGGGATGGTCATAGGCATTGACGGCTGGCTCGATTCGTTTCAGGTTTGGTGTGCGGACGACGGTTGTGGTACTCAAAACACGGTCATTGACGGTAAATATTCCCCACATGATCACGATCATCACCCCAAGGGAAATAATATGGATCAGTTGATAGTTAGTGGCGGTAACGTTCGGAACAAAGGTTATGGCCGTGAGCAGAATTACGCACGGTATTATTCCGGCAATCTTGGGCACCAGCAACGACAGCTTAAGGTGTATCCTTTTGTTCCTTCGAACGAGGCTTGGCTGAATCGGATCGATCTGCAAAATAATGCACGCGCTATACCATGTCACCCAGCACCAGAACGGCAACGTGAGATAAACTGCAAGAACATAATCAAGCTCGAAATCCTGGGTAAAGGAATAAACAAAATCGTCCGACTGCGCCGGTATGGTAAAAAGGAACAAACCGAGGAACAGTATGGCCACCAGATAACCGATATTGATGATGAGCCACCAGATTGATTTTAAAGCCTCTTTCATGATCGTACAGTCCTGGATCGACTACTTATCCGATTGCAAAAACGTTAGTCATGATTCCAGGTGGGCTATCGCAGGTCAAGGAATCGCAGGTAAGATAATAATTTTTGTATGAAGAAGTTTTCCGGTCGCGTGCTGACCAGTCCACCGGAAATAATACGTTCCAGGCTGTCATGCCATCCTTTTAACACCAAAGAGGGGCCGGCTCTGGTATGCCGGCGGCTTCGGAAAAGAGCGCTACGCTTACGAAGCTACTTTACCCAGGGCACCAGGGGTGACTCATAGTAATTGATACCCAGCAACTGCATCCTTTTGGCGTGATTCCCAAGTCTTACCTTGTAATTGTCCCATCCCCTTTGCGAGGCTGGCGTCCAGGCAACTTCTGCAATGCCGGTCAGGCGGGGGAACACCATATACTCGATATCATCCATGGTGGTGATTGTTTCAGTCCAGAGCGGTGCCTCAACGCCAAGGATCAGGTCACGGGGAACACCCTCCAGGTGAGTTTCGGGATTCCAGTCGTATGCATCGTCTACTTCGATATAGGCCGCCCAGTGCAATCCCAGCTTTGTTGTCGAATCGTATTGCATATCGATGTATACCCGGGTTGCAGGAGACAAAATAATCTTCGCTCCTTTGGAAGCCGCCTCACTGGCAAGCTCGTTTGAATGCCAGTGTTGTGCCACTGCATTGGAGTCAAGATCGGCCTGTGCGATATCCTCCCAGCCGATCATCCTTTTCCCATGGCTCTTAACGATTTCAGCGAAGCGGTTAACAAACGCAATGTAGTCTTCCTTCTTCGTGACGTGGGCTTCATCGCCGCCAATATGCAGGTAGGGTGTGGGTGTGAGAGCAGCCAGTTCCCGCATTACATCATCGACGAATTCGAAAGAGACTTCTCTGTCTATACGCAACGTACTGAATCCCACATCAGTACCTGTATACAATTCAGTGGGCTTGCCGTCAGGATTAAGTTCGCCGTAAGATGCAAGGGCTGCGTTAATGTGCCCGGGAAGATCAATCTCGGGAACGATCGTAACAAAACGCTCCGATGCATAGCGAACGATATCCGCATATTGCTCCTGGGTGTAATACCCTCCCTTTCCTCCGCCTACCTGCGTGGAGCCCCCGTGTATTGCCAGATTCGGCCACGACTTAATTTCAATGCGCCATCCCTGATCGTCGCTCAGGTGCAGATGCAGAACATTCATTTTGTAGGCGGTAATGAGGTCGATGTACCGTCTCACATCATCGACACCAAAAAAATGGCGTGAAACATCCAGCATGGAACCCCGCCATCCGAATTCAGGATAGTCCCGGATAGTCCCGGTGGCAATATCCCATGGGCCTTCCTGCACGTCGGTCAACTCCACTTTTTCGGGCAGCAGTTGCCGAATGGTCTGCACGCTATAAAAAAGTCCTGCGGCGGAATTAGCAATCACCTTTAATTGATCTTCATCGATCGTTATTTCATATCCTTCCTCACCGAGTTCCGCATTCCCCCCCGTTGTAGTCAGGTAGATCGCATCGTCCGGTACTTCGCCTGTTGTTTCTTCCACAGAAAACAGAAAGCCGGTAGCCGGACCGATCCTGCCGGCAAGGTACTGCGCGACTTCCTTCGCCCCGACTGCGGTAGCATCGACTATAATTTTGGTTTCATTCTTCAAGGAGAAAGTCTTTCCGGTCGGCGTCGCAGAAACGGGCCGTGGTATCACGCTTTCAAACAACAGGGCCGCCTCCGGCGAAGTGGGTTTTGACTGTTTGCAGGACCCCAATCCTGCAACGATCAGGAATACCAGGGATGTGCCAATTGCACATGTAAAGGTTGTCCGTACTTTTTTCATAGCTGGGTTTCTTATTGTCGCCGAAGTTAAAACATTATGCCAGAATTTGAGCGTGTGAAATAAGAAATGAGCGAAGGTTGACAGCGGCCACCTGCAGAAAGGAATGCAGTTCATACGGTCATTTGGTACGTGGTATCATCCGGGTGCAATCAGCGCCATAGGGTCAACCGGTATGAATCCCATTTGCGGTAATTTTGTATATTGATACGCGTCTGAACCCGCCTGACCTTGAGACTCGTAAAATGAAACGCCCGCTCGCTGCTGTGATTATTGGCTGGTTATTCATAGTCGCCGGGACGGTGGGATTTGTATACCACATAAGGGAGCTAAACATACGCGAACTCTTTGCGAATGATGCGGTATGGGTGCTTTCTCTTAGGCTTCTTGCGATAGCGGGTGGGGTCTTGACACTTCGTGGGGCAAACGCCGGGCGATGGTTGTTGGTTGCCTGGATGGCATACCATGCCGTGTTGAGCTATTTTCATACGCGTTCTGAATTGATCATGCACCTGGCCGTATTGGCCGCAGTTACTTATGTTCTTTTTCATCCAAAGGTGACCGGCTATTTCAAGCGTGCTGTCAGGCAGTAAGTTCCCGACCCATGGTTGACAACTTCATACAGCTCGTCTATGCCACGTTTTCCGGCAGAAGGTTAGAATGATTTAACGTTATTTAATATCTTCATACCTTTAATAAAGTAAACCTTCAACCATGGCTATACGCAACGCAATCGGCTGGTTTGAAATACCGACAACAGACCTCGAACGGGCCCAGAAGTTTTATGAGACCATCATGGGAATAACCATGATACCACTGGACCTTGACAACATCAGGATGCGGATGTTTCCCGTTGATGATCCCGCAGCAGTCGGTGGCGCGCTATGCCACAGCGAAGGATTTTATCGTCCCTCGCTTACCGACGGCCCCCTGCTCTACCTTAACGGTAACCCCGACATACAACCGATTCTCGACCGGGTGGAAGGCGCAGGAGGGAAGGTGCTGGTTCCAAAAACGCAAATTTCCCCCGAGTACGGCTACATGGCCGTCATCCAGGACTCAGAAGGTAATCGTATCGCCTTCCATTGCACAAGCCGGCAATCGGATTAGCCGGAAGGGTCAACGTCCTGCCGTAAGTCCTATTTGCTTTTTCACTTTTGCAGGAAGCTTGTCAGCGACAAGCATGTACGATTGGCTGAGGTAGTATACCCATTCTTTTCTTGACAGGATGCTGATGTCATCCGCCCTGACCCAGCTATAACGCGCAAGGTAGGGAGCAGGACGAAAGCCGGGTCGCTCGGTCAGCATTTCAAAATCCTCTACGGACACCTTGAACGACGCCGAGGGAGGGACGCTGTCCGGACTGGTAAGCAGGAACATCTTTGACCCGATGCTGAAGCATAGTTCATTTTCCCACTTGATGTCCTGGGTAACGGCCCTGAATTCCTGACATATTTCCTGTATATCCCCGATCGTCATATGAGAAAGATTCCCGCCTTCGCTTGCGCCAGGTAGTATATGCAAAAGTAATCATGGGAAGTGTCCGTTACTATTCTGAGAACTTCCGGATTGGGGTAAGCTCCACTTTCCTGAACTCCACCTCCGAACCCTCGGCCTGAAGTGCAATCTGACCTTTTGAGGCGGTACAGTCGTACCCATGATTGACAAAATCGCCATTGACCCAAACCTTGATGGCGTTGCCAAAACATTCAACGATCATCGTGTTCCATTCGCCAACAGGATTCTCGCTTCCGTCGGTCAGGTTCGGAATACGCCGGCGTTTGCCTTCCGTTATCCCCCACTCTTCACGCGGTCCCCTGCGCTGCTCCATGTCGGGGACAGTAATATCTTCGACGATGCACCAGAAGTCGCCGGCATTTTCGTGCATCATTTGCACTTCCACCGACTTGGGGAACATGTCATAGAGTGCGCGGGGTGTAGAAGCAAACACCAGCACGCCGCAGTTTCCGGGCGCCGCCGCAAAGCGATACTGAACTTCAAGCCGGAAATTTTCATATTCCTTATCGGTGATAAGATGACCTCCGGGAGTCCCCAGGCTTACAAGCATTCCGTCGCGAACGATGAATGGATTTTGGGTGCCCGGTTTCTTATCCAACTCAGGAACATCCCAATGCCAACCGCTCAGGTCCTTGCCGTTGAAAAGGCTTACCGGTTGGCTGGGGGTTGTAACCGTCAAACACGTAAAAACAAAGATCGCAATACTATTCATCCTGTTACCTGTTTAGGGTCTTGTACCAAAGCGATTCCCGGGTTGTAGCCCGCAATACAACATGAACGAATCTAAAGGACAAGTTTAACCATTTCATCCTGCTCATACCTGCTTTCTCTAAATCTATCGTAAAATTTGAAGCGTATGCGCGGCTGCGCTTCAGTGCTGACGAACCTGGTGAGGGTGAAATGGGTGTGGGCGTGCAAATTTTACCGCAAATCGCCAGGAACAAAGCACTCCCCTATTACACTTAATTTGCGCTTCGGGTGTTTGGTGTATAGTACGTATAGGCAAACAGGGAGACAGGCAAGCCAATTGCAAACATCAGTATAACAATGTTTTTCCAGTTGCCGGCTAACGAAAAAGGACCGGGAGGATTGTGAGTTAGCGGCAGTACAATGTATTGCATGAACGCCCACACGAATACACCGTAGAGCAATCCGCTGATCACTTTTTGTTTTCTCAGGAGTGGTATATAGGGGAAGGCAAGGAAATATCCAATGGTAAAACTGAATGCAATAACATAATGAAATACAGCCCCAAGTATGACCATTTCGGGCCCGCCTTCGAATGCAGCATTTCCGAGCGCGCCTTTGGCGATAAACCTGAACACACCCGCGGCATTTCCATTCGCAAGGAAAAAAATGGCCGCCAGGATATCCAGCGTTCCTGCTGTTAGTCCCGCGACAAGAATTGTCGTGGTCCTGGATTTCCAAATAGATCCCATAGTTGATGCAGTCCGGATGACACGGTTAACCGCCAAAAGAAACCCAATCACGGTGACACTTGTAATACCAAAATCGTATCAAAAGCTGGTCAATCCGGAAGGGGATGGAGGGGCAAAGGGGCCAGCGCCAGGCAGACATTTCAACCTGCCTGCCGTCCTGAAGGCTAGCGCGAGGCAGGCACGTCAACCTGCCTGCCCTGCAGAAGGCCAGCGCGATGGCAGGCAGGCACTCCAACCGATCTACGCATCAACACATTAGGGCTTGCTTCGCCACTTTTTCTTCTCTGAGCGATGCTTTTTCTGTGTTATACGTTTCTCGACAGCAGATTTCGACGGTTTGGTGGCTTTTCTCACCTTTTTCTTCCTGAAGGACTTTGCCACCAGGACTTCGAATTTGGCAATTACCGCTTCCTTGTTTTGCAGCTGCGATCGCTTGTCCTGCGACGAAAGAATCAGCACGCCGACGTTGGTCAGTCGGGAAGCAAGTTTCCGTAGCAGGATCTCTTTTTCATCCACGGTGAGGGCCTGCGACCCCGACACGTCAAACCGCAGTGTGACTTTGGTATTTACCTTGTTGACATTTTGCCCTCCGGGACCACTGCTTCGGGAGGTCGTGAACTCCAACTCCCTGCCCAGCACAGAGGCATCTATTCTTCTTTGCCGCGTCATTAGCAATTGAGGTAATGGCAGGAAATTTACAACATTCAGTGCGCCGGATTCAAACCACGCATAAAACCCCGGATTTTTTCAACTTTTTTTATAGATTACTTATCAAAAATTCCCTCCTGGTGTAGCATCTATAGAATTATGACAGCATCTATTAACCGTCGCGATTTCCTCAGAAAGAGCACCCTGGCAACATTCGGTGCGACCCTGCTTCCCTCCCTGCTGAGGGCCGCGCCCAGCGACAGGCTGCGCATCGCCCATATTGGACTGGGTGGAATGGGCAACCAGCATATGAAGTGGTTCGCCGCTCTTCCCGACGTAGAGATCGTGGCTCTCTGCGATGTCGATCAGGACCACCTCAACGGAACCCTGCAAGCGCTGAAGGTGTTGCATCCCGGCACCCGGGCCAAAACGTACGGCGACTTCCGGCATATTCTCGACCAGCAGGATATTGACGCCATTACGTGCGCAACACCGGACCACTGGCATGCCCAGATTGCAACCATGGCCTTCCAGGCCGGCAAGGACGTGTATGGTGAAAAGCCCCTTTCGTATGATGTGAGGGAAGGGCAAGTGATGCTGAAACAGTTGAAGAAACACAACCGCATATTCCAGCTCGGTACCCAGATCCATGCGGGCGATAATTACCATAGGGTTGTTGAGATCATCCAATCCGGCGCAATCGGAAAAGTACACACGGTTCGCCTATGGAAGACCGGTTTCTCTCCAGGCCTCGGCCACCCGCAACCCCAGGCACCACCGCCCACCCTCAACTGGGACATGTGGCTGGGACCCGCGCCCTACGCTGATTATTTTCCGGAACGCTGTCATCATACCTATCGCTACTTCCTGGATTATAGCGGCGGTGTGTTTGCGGATTTCTGGTGCCACATTGCGGACGTCGTCTGGTGGGCAATCCGTCCGGAAGGGTTAAAGAGCGTACTCGCCAGAGGGGAAAAAACGGACGGAGTTGCGGACGCCCCGAAGTGGTTGGATGCGGACTACGAATTCGACAACCTGAAGGTATTCTGGACTACTGATCCGCCCGACGTACCCGGAGCCTCTGATCGCGGCATCGGCGCTTATTTTGAGGGTGATAAGGGAACCCTGATTTGCGACTATCAGACCCGTTCCATAACGATCA
>DATBVZ010000350.1:0-2737 GCA_036515095.1 Cyclobacteriaceae bacterium
CGTTTGCATCCTGGGGTTTTCCATGCCGGCAGGCCGCATCTGGACGGCGCCGGTGACCTGGAGCACCCATTCCATGCGGATGTTCGCAACGGCGTCGAGAGTTTCTTTGGAAAGGTTGGGGTTGATGGTAACCTGGACGATCCCATAGCGGTCGCGTAAATCGAGAAAGATCACCCCACCATGATCGCGGCGGCGATGCACCCAGCCCGCAAGGGTTACCTGTTCAGTCGCGTGGATGGCTCTCAGTTCGCCACAGGTATGAGTTTTGTACATAGTGCGCCTCCAAAGAATTTCCCGTCATTGTGAGGAAGCCCGACAGGGCTGACGAAGCAATCTCCGTCTTCACGAGGGGCTTGCTTCGCTCCCTTGGTTTCGATACACCACTTCGTGGCTACTCAACCAGCAGGGGCTCGCAATGACATGCGATAGACAAAATAAATCGCCCTCCGCTGATGCGTTGGGCGATTGGTTTCCTCTCAGAACTTACTTTTTATCCAGCAAAGCTTCGCCCAACGATTCGAGGATCGTCATTGTCGTTATTATTGTTGTTATTGGCAAAGCAGAGTTGATATTGCATGGTGAGGGCATTATAGCACAGACTTATTGTTCCAATGCAGATTTGGTGCGGCCAACAAACCATCCCAGTACACCAGCCAAAATCGTCCCAATGATCAAGTCAAGCAGTAAAACGGGGAGGTTGAATTCGAAGCGATAGTCAAACCCCCTCTCTCATAGAAACGAAATGGCCAGCCTGCACGGGCAATGTCATCGGCGCAGGAGTCGCGTTCGAAAACGGCGGGCAGGCCGCAGTCCGAGGCAAGATGCGCCGAGAGCAGGTTGATAATGATAAAGGCAAGGAGTCCGGTTGTGAATCCGATTGCAAAGCATCTGGACATAAAGATGCGATCCCTAAATCTGGGATACTCGTGCAAGGGTTGTGTAAGGTGGTCTCAGTATATACTACTTTCAATCTGTTGGAAGATATCCTGTAGGTGGATTGCGACGGCGCTCTGTGTCCTTTTGCGCTGGGTTCGCATACCTGGTGTATCTAAAACGGGAACCAGCCGCCTGGAGGCTTTTGGATAAGGACAGCGCCCACAGTTGCGGGCGCTGTTTTCAATTGCATTGCACTTTCATTATTCTAACTTCATTGCATAAGTGGTGTGGTATTCTAGTCACGTAACCTTTATTTTTGTTTGGCGTCTTGCTCGCAGCATGCAAATTCGATATCCCCAGGCAGGAATTGATAAGGTTTTGCTATTCTTTTCCGAATCGGGCATTTTGCATTATTTTGGCAACACAGATTGTTGCCTGAGGAGATCGTCTAGTTATGGATTTAAGCGCGGCCAAGAAATCGGATATTGACGGGATTCCAAGCCTGACAATCCTTGTGGTAGATGATGATGAGCTAAATCGACGGCTGATGCGCGTGCTCCTGACGCGTGAGGGTCATCATGTGGAGGTGGCTTCCAATGGCCTGGAAGCCTTCGATGCGATTAAAGCTAAGAAATATGACATTGTCTTCATGGATCTGCAGATGCCGGTCATGGATGGTATTGAGGCGAGTCGGCAAATACGCGCCTGGGAAAATGGAGGCACTCATACTTTCATTGTGGCTTTGACGGCAAGTTACCTGCCTGAGAACGGTCAAATCCTTTTTGAGGCCGGTATGGATAACTACATATCCAAGCCGTTTGAGATGGAGCACATTCAAAGGCTATTAAGGTATAGCTCACGGGCCCTGCTAAATTCATCTTCAAGCACGAATGCCACGCCTGTGGACGAAGAATCCGTAAAACATGTTCTTGATACCCACCTTGGAATTCAGCAGGTAGGCGGGGATTCAGAGAATTATCGAGAGTTGCTCACTGATTTTGTTCAGGAACTTCCTGAAAAAATTCAACTTATGCATGATTTTTGTGAAGCCCATGATACGGAAAAACTTTCGCGAGCGGCTCATAACCTGAAGGGGGTGGCCGCGAACCTTGGCGCCACACAACTTTCGAACCTTGCTCACAGGCTTGATGAGCAGAGCAGTGGCGGTTATACTGATGGTCTCAGGGAAACCATTAAGGACCTTGAAATTGCTGCCAATATTTTGTCTGGTTATGCAAATGATTTTCTGAATAAAAATGAGGATTAATGCTGAACCGACGTAAAGAAAACCTGGCTCCCTGGAGGAAGCTATGCGGGTATTGCTAATTGATGATGAGCAGTTTTACTTCAAGTTAATACGCAATGCGCTCAAAGAGGCGGAATACGATCTGGAGTATGCAAAATCAGGGAGTGAAGGTCTGGCGAAGATCTCATCTTATGAGCCTGAGATGCTTATTGTCGATCTGAAATTGCCTGAAATGGATGGTTTTGAGATCCTTGAGCGTTTACGCCGAGATCCGAAGTTCAGTCACACTCCTGTGATCGTTATAACTGCGAAAGATGAATTAAGCGAGAAGCTCAGAGCATTCGAGTTAGGTGCTGATGATTATCTTGTAAAACCTTTCCAGCCTGAAGAATTGGTCGCTCGGATGGGAATTCTTGCGCGACGCGGCAGAGCCTTACAGATGGCGCGGAAGGATACCAAGGAAAAGGCCATTTCAACCGTTCTTACGGTCCATAGTTTGCGAGGTGGTTTAGGTTGTTCCAGCCTGGTGGTCAATCTGGGTCTGGCATTCCACAAACTCTGGGGGAGGCAAACCCTCCTGGTTGATGGTGTATTAACGGCAGGGCAGCTGGCTCT
>DATBVZ010000351.1:0-4751 GCA_036515095.1 Cyclobacteriaceae bacterium
CGATCTTGACTGGTGTCTCGGCAGTTACAGCTTTGACAAGAATCCGACCGGTCTTTACGAAATGGTCCAACGTGCCATCAAGCTGTTTGCCACAGAAAAAGAAAAGAAGACCAAGGGGATAACAGCCAAACTGCTGGCTGACCTGGAGAAAGGCGTGAAGCAGTAACGCCACTGCTCATTCCGATCAGATCATGTGGGTAACATTTGACAGGGCTCCTGTATATTTCTCTGCGATTACCCCGAATTTCCGAAGGAAGTCGACTCCTTCATCCGAAGGAATGCCTTTGTGCTCGGCATACGAATTGAGAAAGATACATTTCGTGATTCCCATGGTATAGATTATCCTGGCGCAGGCAAGGCAGGGCGACAGCGTAACGTAAAGCGTGGCCCCATCAACAGCTGTTTTGTTTCTCACGGCATACAGTATCGCATTCTGTTCGGCGTGTATGGCCAAAGAGCATCCTCCCTTTGAGTCGCGGGGGCACCCCGTTTCCGGCCATTCCTCATCACAATTGTGTGTTCCGGCCGGGGGGCCGTTGTAGCCGATCGAAATAATGCGCGTGTCTTTCGCCAGTACCGCCCCAACATGGCGCTTGATGCAATGCGAACGCCGGGCAAGGTTTACAGCGAGCTCCATATAGATATCGTCAAATGCAGGCCGGTTCATCTGCAGTAAGCTTCACGTTCATACATGTCCGCAAAATAAGGATTTCGGCTGATTAAGCTGTTCGGATGAGTTCCCGCCGTTTGAAATAATCTGCGGGAATTCCGACGCCCCGATTCAGCATCGGGCGGTACATGCCACCCGACACCTCGCGACTTGCCAATAAACCTGAATTAAGTATCTTTAACCGCCATGAAGAGCCGCGCTGTATTTTTTCTTTTGCTGTTGGTGGTCGTTGTGGAAGTACACGCGCAGGAGGCGCGTCCAAGCCCGCTGGCCATGGCCCGGATGACGTATCAGAATACGTACGTAAAGATCACCTACGGGCAACCGCACAAGAGAGGACGCCCGCTATTTGGTGCACTGGTGCCGTATGACGAGGTCTGGCGCACGGGGGCGAATGAGGCGACAGAAATAACACTTACAGGCGACCTTCTTATCAACGGCATCCTCCTAAAGACGGGAACCTATTCGATTTTCACTATACCCGAAAGGATCAAATGGACGATCATTATCAATAGCGCAGTAGGCCTTTGGGGCTCCTACAACTACAACCCAAAGCTTGATGTGTTCCGCTTTGAGGCTCCCGTGCAGGAACTTTCCGATGAGTCGTACCCTGCCTTTACGATTGTCCTGGACCAGAATAACGACAGGGCCGAAATGCACTTCCTTTGGGATAACATCAAGGTTAGCGTCCCGGTCCGTTTTGTTGAAGAACCTTAAATTGCATATGATACGAGCAGCGTTTTTCAGTATCCTTCTCCTGGCCGGTCAGGGACTCGCCGCCCAGGGAAATCCGGAACTGGATAGCCGGAATGGTTTTAAGGATATCCGCCTCGGTACCCGTGCCGACTCCGTCAAGGGTGCCAAACTAAAGCGGGAGTTCACCGAAAAGGGGAATGTCTTTTCTTCGCAGATCTATGAGGTGGACCATCCCGACTATTCAACCATCGGTGAAGTAAGGATCAAAAAAGTAGAGCTAACCGCATACCGGAATCTGATCTACGGCATATCCGTGGTCACGGAAAAAGATCCCCGACTGATGAAAGCCCTTGAGAATTTGTATGGACTCTCCACGTATGACGCCAGGAATAACCGGTATTTCTGGCGAGGAGACTCCCTGGTCCTCTCCTATGAATCACAATCCAGGCGGGATTTGCTCATGGAATACAAATCGCTGCTCGTGCCAAAAATGATGGCGAAGGACCGCGAAGGAAAAATTGACAAAATTGCTGATGACTTCTAACACTCAACATACTAATATGAGACATTTTCTTTCACTTACCGCTGCGCTCGCGTTTGCTGGCGCCTCATGCATTGCCCAGGACGATAAGAGGACGCCCGAATCCACGGAGGTATGGGAGCCACAACCAAAAATAGTCACGCCCGGTGATTCACCATCGGCACCGCCTTCGGATGCCGTGGTGCTCTTCGACGGGAACAACCTGAACCAGTGGAGTTCAATCAATGGATCGCCCGCCACATGGACCGTGAAGGATGGTGCCATCACGGTGGCACCAGGCTCTGGTGACATTAAGACCAAAACCGAATTCGGCGACATGCAGCTCCACATCGAATGGCGCTCTCCCGCAGTGACGGATGCTTCGAAGGTCAGTCAGCAACGCGGCAACAGCGGAATCTTTCTCCAGGAGCGCTACGAGGTGCAGGTGCTTGACAACTATGACAACAAGACTTACATAAACGGGCAGGCAGGATCAATCTACAAACAGCATATTCCGCTTGCCAATGCCTGCAGGAAGCCGGGAGAATGGCAGGTTTATGATATCATTTATACCGCGCCCCGGTTTGACAAAAACGGAAGGGCATTGATACCCGCGTATGTTACGGTAATTCATAACGGGGTATTGCTGCTCAATCACGTTGCTCTTTTGGGGGCAACCGAGTACATCGGATTCCCGCTCTACAAAGAGCATGGCAAAGGGCCCCTGCGCCTCCAGGATCATGGCAACCTGGTAAGTTACAGGAATATCTGGGTCCGCGAGCTGTGATTACTGCGGAACATAGGAGACGCGCTTATTCGCTTCTCCTATGCCATTAACCCATTAACCCTTCATCCCTTTCCCCACTTCATTCTTCAAGCCCTCAATCTTCCCTATTGAGGGCTGATCCGGTTTCGCTTTGACCACCGGTTTCTATAGATGGCCGTCGGCGTTTGCGCGAATTCCCGGGCAATTTAACGAGAACGATAAAACATCCTTATTTTTGCGGCCATGATTTCAGTCTCAGACATTTCTTATTTTATCGGCGGAAGGCCTCTTTATGAGAACGCGAGCATGTTTATCAGGCCGAGGGATAAGATCGGGCTCATCGGCCTTAACGGCCGGGGCAAAACCACCTTGCTTCGGCTGATAAACGGGGATATTCAACTCACTTCCGGTTCGATAAGCAAGAGCAACGAATGTACGATCGGGTTTCTCAACCAGGATCTCCTGTCTTACCAGACCGATGATGCCATCCTCACGGTGGCCATGGAGGCCTTCAGGGATGCGGTGGATACGCAGCGCCAGCTCGAGAAGGTTATCAGGAAGCTGGAAACCGAGTACTCGGAGGACCTTGTACACAAACTAAGCCAGCTCCAGGAAAAATTTGAACACCTGGACGGGTATACCATGCAAGCCAGGGCAGAGGAAGTACTGGAAGGTATCGGATTCAGCACTACCGACCTGCACAGACCCCTGAGGGAGTTTTCGGGAGGATGGCGAATGCGGGTTATGCTGGCGAAACTGTTGCTGGAAAAACCTTCCCTGCTGATGCTGGACGAGCCGACCAACCACCTTGACCTGCCGTCCATAGAATGGGTAGAGAACTACCTGCGCAACTACGATGGCGCAGTGCTGATCGTGTCGCACGACCGGCGGTTTCTGGATAATGTAATAAACAAGACCGTCGAGGTTACCAATCAGCAACTATTCACCTACGAAGGAAATTACACCTTCTACCTGCAGGAAAAGCAAGTGCGCCAGGAGATCCAGCAAAATGCATATGAAAATCAGCAGCAGAAGATACGCCAGACGGAGCGGTTCATTGAACGGTTTCGTGCCAAGTCGACAAAGGCGCGTCAGGTTCAATCGCGCGTCAAGGCATTGGAGAAAATGGACCTTATCGAAGAGGTTGTCAGCGATGTGGCTGCCGTTAATTTCCGTTTCACTTTCCGTCAGCAGCCCGGGCGTTTCATTGTAACGTTGAAGGATGTTTCAAAGTCGTACGGCACCTTAAATCTGCTGAGTCATACGACGGCCACCATCGAACGCGGCGACAAGATCGCGCTGATCGGAGCAAACGGCAGAGGAAAGTCCACGCTTCTGCGCATCATTTACGGAAGCGAGCCTATCGAAGGTGAGCGAACCCTGGGTTATAATGTGATCCCTGCGTTTTATGCCCAGCATCAACTTGAGGATCTCCACGTGGACAACGAGATCCTGGAAGAACTAAAGCAAGCCGGATCCGGTAAGACGGAACAGGAGTTGCGGAATGTCCTTGGTTGTTTTCTTTTTTCAGATGAAGACGTTTTCAAGAAGATCAAGGTACTCTCGGGGGGAGAAAAATCGCGTGTCGCCTTAGCCAAGACGCTGCTCTCAGAAGCCAACTTCCTGCTCCTGGATGAGCCAACCAACCACCTCGATTTCATTTCGGAGAATATCCTGATACAGGCACTTCAGCAATACAAGGGAAGCTTCGTAGTCGTGTCACACAACCGGCATTTTGTAAGCCAGGTGGCCAACAAGATCTGGTACATCGAAGAGCGGCAGATCAAGGAGTACCCGGGCACGTATGAAGAATACGATTACTGGCTGAGAAATAGCAAAGCCATCCCCGCCGATTCAGGCAAGCCGGTTTCTGACAGGAAAGGTGATTCCGGAAAAAAAGAGAAAAAGGAGATAGTCAGAGCCGGCAACGACGCTGAAGCAGGCATCGGAGCACGAGATAAGCTGAACAAGGAAATGAAAAAAGTGGAGTCAGCAATCGAAGGAATTGAACGCCGGCTTCGTCACCTTGAAGAAGAAATGGCCCGGCCGGAAGTATTTGGTGATTATCAGAGAGTCAGGACCATGCAGGCGGAATTTGA
>DATBVZ010000352.1:0-2479 GCA_036515095.1 Cyclobacteriaceae bacterium
GAATTTCATCCCGACCTCGATATGAACCGGGTAGCTTCCATTTTCCGGAAAGGCATGGATCGCGAAGTTGACAGTTACAGCGGTTTCTTTGATAATGGTCACCTGCATACGACGGGTTTGGCCGGCTACCTGAGAGAACAAAAGGTGAAAGAGGTATTTGTGGTTGGCCTTGCTGGTGATTATTGCGTGTACTACACAGCCAGGGACGCCATTCTTGAAGGCTTTGGATGCAGCCTCATTCTGGATGCAACAAAGCCAATCTCCGCAGACAATTTTGACCATGCAAAAGAAGAGCTTCGCCGCCTGGGCGGGAAGATCATTGAAAGCAAAGATTTGTTATCTTGAACATCTGTTTGGTGATAGGTGTGTTCAGGATTTCCGGTTGCAGTTCAAATCTATAAAATCCAAATTTGTACATTGTGCAGACTGATTCATCCGCGACAAATATGAACTCCGGGGGCGTTTCGCAGAATACATACGACGCCATAGTCATCGGCTCGGGAATCAGCGGTGGCTGGGCCGCCAAGGAGTTGTGCGAGCTTGGGGCAAAGACCCTGGTACTGGAACGCGGAAGGAACGTGGAGCATCTGAAGGACTATCCCACCATGAATCATAACCCCTGGGATTTTCCACACCGTGGAAGCATGACGAGAGAATTTCTTGACAAAAATCCACTGATCACGAAAGCCGCAGGTTTTGGAGAAGACACCGCGCATTTCTTTATAGAGGATGCGGATCATCCATACGTTCAGGAAAAACCCTTTGACTGGATACGCGGTTACCAGGTTGGAGGTAAATCCATTATATGGGGACGTGCCTGTCAACGCTGGAGCAACTATGAGTTCACCGCGCCGGCGCGGCTAGGGTACGGGATAGACTGGCCCATACGGTATGAGGATATTGCGCCGTGGTATTCGCGCGTCGAACGGTTTATCGGGGTGTGCGGAAATAACGACGGCCTTGAAGCCATGCCGGACGGAGACTACCTGCCCCCATTCGAATTCAACTGTGTGGAGAAGGAATTGCAGCGAAAGATATCGGAGCACTATCCTGACCGGCACATGATCCACGGACGCTGGGCACAGGTAACAGAGCCCGCTGAAATTCACCTGCAGCAGGGTCGGGGCCGTTGCCAGGCGAGGAATATGTGCATGCGGGGTTGTCCGTACGGCGCCTACTTCAGTTCAGTATCATCCACACTTCCCTGGGCGCAACGTACCGGAAATCTCACCATTCGTCCGTTTTCCGTTGTGCACTCGATCATTTACGATGAAGCAAGGAGAGCAGCATCCGGCGTCCGCATCATTGATACGAATACCCATGAGGTGACGGAATATTTTGCCACGGTGATATTTGTAAATGCATCCGCGCTGAACAGTACGTTGATATTGCTGAATTCCGTATCGGACCGGTTTCCGGAAGGATTGGGGAATGACACCGGACTGCTGGGAAAGTATGTGGCCTTTCACAACTACCGCGGATCTGTAGGGGGCTCGTATGATGGACCGGACGATAAGTACTATTACGGCCGGAAACCCTCAGAGCCCATGCTGGCAAACTTCCGGAACCTTGGTAAGCAGGATACTGATTTTGTAGGGGGGTACATGGCCTTTATGGGCGCATTCCGTCTGCGCGCGGATGGGAACACGGTGCAGGAACAGATCGGCGGACCCTACAAGGATGGGTTAACGGAAGCCGGTGAGTGGGGGGTCTACATGTACATGCAGGGCGAAACCGTTCCCAAGGCGACCAACAAAGTATCACTGAGCAAGGAAGCGAAAGACCAGTGGGGCATTCCGTTGTTAGTGACGGAAGTAGCCTATGACGATAACGACGAAAAGTTGCTGAAGGACTTTCTAACGCAAGGCGCTGAGATGCTTGAAAAAGCAGGATGCAGGAACGTTGAACAACGCGACAACAACTGGGCTCCCGGGCGGGACATCCACGAGATGGGTGGGGTGCGCATGGGCAATGATCCCAAGACCTCGCTGCTCAATAAATGGAACCAATTGCACCACTGCAAGAATGTCTTTGTTACCGATGGCGCCTGTATGACCAGTACCGGAAATCAGAGTCCCTCGATCTTATATATGGCGCTGACCGCCAGGGCAGCGGATCATGCGGTACGGGAGATGAAGCGGGGGGAATTGTAGGTAGTAAGTGGTATAGGTATATAGGTATATAGGTATATGGGTATATGGGTATAAGGTGTATACCAAATAAGGACGCATCAATCTGCCAACCTGCCTGCCCTGCTGAAGGCTGGCGCGAGGCAGGCAGGCACATCAACGCATTCTAAGATGAATAAAACAAAAGTTGCGATCCTGGGGGCCGGGTTTATTACGGAAATTCACATGGAGTCCTATCACCGGTTTGTACCCGAAGCGGAGGTGGTGGCGGTTTATGCCAGGAACCCGAAGCGCGCGGAGGCCTTTGCCGCCCGGCACAACCTATCGAAACATTTTTCTGATCTGGATCG
>DATBVZ010000353.1:0-9919 GCA_036515095.1 Cyclobacteriaceae bacterium
CTGGCCGATACGGTATAAGGATATCGCTCCCTGGTATTCGCATGTTGAGAGGTTTGCCGGAGTCTGCGGCGGTAAAGACGGGCTTGAAAATCTGCCGGACGGAGAGTACCTGCCCCCGTTCGAATTGAATTGCGTGGAAAAGGAAATACAAGAAAAGATCTCTTCTAACTACCCGGGACGGCATATGGTACAGGGTCGCTGGGCGCACCTGACCGAACCCCAGCCCATTCACCTTGAGCAGGGCCGGGGCAAATGCCAGGCCAGGAACCTGTGCACACGCGGTTGCCCGTACGGAGGATATTTCAGTTCCAATTCATCGACGCTGCCCTGGGCACAGAAAACAGGCAACCTTACCATTCGTCCACACTCCGTTGTCCACTCTGTTATCTATGACGAACATAAAGGTAAAGCCACGGGTGTGCGAGTAATTGACGCAAACACCAAAGAAGCCACGGAGTACTATGCACGCGTAATCTTTCTAAATGCCTCGTGCCTCAATACCAACCTCATCTTGCTGAATTCCAGGTCCGGCCGGTTCCCGGAGGGACTTGGCAACGACAATGGCCTTCTTGGAAAGTACATAGCCTTCCACAATTACAGGGGATTGGTGTCTGCAACCTTTGACGGATTTGAGGACCGCTATTATTACGGCCGAAAGCCTGCGATCCCGCTGGTTGCGAATTACAGGAACATCCATAAACAGGATACAGACTACATTGGAGGATTCCTCACCTTTATTGGCGCAAGCCGTTCGCAGGGAGCTACCAAGGGTCTTCATGAGTATGTGGGGCCCTCCTTTAAAGAAGCTATGACCGAACCCGGACCCTGGCAGATATTTTCTTTTATACAGGGTGAAACAATTCCCAGAGAAACCAATCACGTACGACTAAGTCCAGACAAGGAGGATGCCTGGGGAATACCCCTGCTGATCACTTCCGTAGACTACAGCGATAATGAAGACAACATGATCAAGGATTTCCTCCTCCAGACTTCTGAAATGTTATCGAAGGCGGGCTGCAGTAACATCACGCCCACCGATACAAAGCAGGCGCCCGGACTCGATATTCATGAAATGGGCGGTGTTCGCATGGGCAATGATCCCGGGACATCGATGGCCAACCGCTGGAACCAACTGCATCATTGCAAGAATGTATTCGTTACCGACGGAGCATGCATGACCTCGACAGCATACCAGAGTCCTACGATCTTTTACATGGCTATGACTGCGCGGGCCGCAAATTATGCGGTGGATGAACTTAAGCGAATGAATTTGTGAAGGGGAAGGGACATCACTTGCGTTTTCGTTTGTCTTTTTTTTCGTGGAACGCCCCCTTAAAGCCCGGGTCGTTTCTGCGACGCTGATTGTCAATTTCGCGGGCCATCTTCTGCTCCTCTTCGAAGGAAGTCCTTACCACCTCAACCCCGGACGGCAGATCCTTTACCGGTATCTTTTCCCGTATGATCTCCTCAATTTTGTCCAGGTGATACCGTTCGGGAGGGATTACAAATGTAATGGCCTTCCCCTCCTGAAAGGCACGGCCGGTTCTCCCTATGCGATGGACATAATCTTCATACAACACGGGAACATCAAAGTTTATCACATGCGAGACTTTGGTAACGTCGATTCCCCGGGCAGCAACATCGGTGGAAACCAGAATACGCAACTGACCACTCTTGAATTCGTTGACGGCGTTGATCCTGGTGTTTTGTCCCTTGTTGGAATGGATCACGCGCACCGGACCAAGATCCTTTCGTTCAATGAAGCGATACACGTCATCGGCATTCGCTTTTGTTCTCGCAAAAATCATTACCCGGCTAAATTCCTCCCTGTCGCCCAGAAGATACTTCAGGAAGTTGATCTTCGTCTTGCGGTTAGGGAGGAGGTAAGCAGACTGCTCTACCTGTCGCGCGGCCGTGGCCTGCGGTGTAACCTCCACCCTTAGCGGAAACTCAAGAAATTCGGCGCTTAACTGTTCTACTCTGGACGAAAACGTCGCGGAAAAGAGTGCGTTTTGACGTCTTACCGGAATGACCTCAAGTATCTTTCTGAGCTGCGGCATGAAACCCATGTCCATCATGCGGTCAGCTTCGTCAAGGATCAGGAATGCAATCTTTTTCGTTATCAGCTCTCCCCTTGAGTAAAGCTCCAGCAACCGGCCTGGCGTGGCCACCAGCAGATCTGTGCCTTCCTTCAGTGTTGCTATCTGCGTGGTGGGACCAATGCCTCCATAAAGCGCCAGTATTCTCAGATCCGTATAACAGGCAAGCTGTTTCGCATGTTCCGCCAGTTGCACCACCAATTCTTTCGTGGGCGCGAGGATCAGGGCACGGGGTTCCTTTCCCTGTGCATACTTCATTTTCATCAGCAACGGCAGGAGGAAGGCTGCCGTCTTTCCCGTGCCGGTCTGTGCTATTCCGATGACCTCCTGCCCGCCCAGAAGCAAAGGGATGCACTTAGCCTGTATTTCTGTCGGATGCACATACCCCAGATCCCCCACGGCCCGGCGCAATTGAGAATTGAGGTGAAAATCATCGAAGGATTTTGCGGCAGTCACTTTAGGCACTTACTTTACTGCAATGAATACAACATTATTGCTGAATGCAAATATAGTCAACGAGGGAAGGATCGAGGAAGGAGATGTGCTCATCAAAGGGACACACATCGATACGATCGGTAAGGACCTCTCATCGGTTCACGCCAACACGATCATTGATGCCAAAGGAAATTACCTTCTGCCGGGTGCAATTGACGATCAGGTGCACTTCAGGGAACCCGGACTGACCCATAAGGCAACGATCCAAACTGAATCAAAGGCAGCAATTGCAGGAGGTGTGACCTCGTTTATGGAAATGCCCAATACCATTCCACCGGTATTCACGCAGGCCCTGCTGGAAGATAAGTACCGGATCGCCGCAAGAACTTCGCTTGCGAACTACTCCTTCTACATGGGCGCCTCCAACGACAATATTGATGAGGCACTCCGAACGGACATCAACAGCGTTTGCGGACTGAAGATATTCATGGGCTCTTCCACAGGCAACCTGCTGGTGGATAATACCCGTACACTTGAAGCATTTTTTTCACGATTCCCTTCACTCATTGCAACGCATTGTGAAGACGAGGCTACCATACGCGGGAACGCAGCCGATTTCAGAAAGCAATACGGTGAGGAAGTACCCATTCGCTGTCATCCGCTCATACGCAATGAAGAAGCCTGCTACAAATCCTCGTCCGCAGCAGTGGCCCTTGCAAAGAAGTACGATACCAGGCTCCATGTCCTTCACATTTCTACAGCGCGGGAAACAGAACTCTTCAGCAATACCATACGCCCGGAAGAGAAAAAAATCACTGCGGAAGCTTGCATACATCACCTTTGGTTCAGCGATGCGGATTATGACCGGCTGGGTACACTGATCAAATGGAATCCGGCCATCAAGACAGGCCGTGACCGCGAAGAAATTCTGAAAGCCGTATTGGACGATCGGATTGACGTCATCGCCACCGATCACGCGCCGCATACCCTGGAAGAAAAAAGGAATACCTATTTTAACAGTCCCTCCGGCGGACCGCTCATCCAACACAGTCTTGTCGCCATGCTGGAATTCTACCACGATGGCAAAATATCCCTGGAAAAGATCGTTCAGAAAATGAGCCACAACCCCGCCGTGTTGTTCAATGTCGTTGACCGGGGTTTCGTCCGGGAAGGATATTACGCCGATCTGGTTCTGGTGAACCTGAATGCTCCCTGGCGGGTAGAGAAGGGTAACATCTTCGCGAAATGCGGCTGGTCGCCCTTTGAAGGGGTAACCTTCAGATCGGCCGTGACGCACACCTTCGTCTCCGGTCATCCCGCCTATATCAATGGCAGCTTTAATGAAGCCCGAAAAGGCGAACGCCTTACGTTCAACCGCTAACCGCCCGTTCCGCGCATTCAGGGAACGCACCAGGGAGGTTAACTCAACTGGATTTTAAACTTTAGTCAGGTTTTCGCAGTTCAAAGTAATACAACGGTGTTTTTTGCAAATTTCGAACGCCTGTCTAAATTTGCAGTCCCCTTATCACACGCACACACATACCTTCAAATGGTGAATGTAGTTCAGTTGGTTAGAACGCCAGATTGTGATTCTGGAGGTCGCGGGTTCGAGTCCCGTCTTTCACCCATGCTTCAACCTTTAGCCCGGCTAATTCACAAGAATTTCATCCAGAAAAAGCCATCCCTTTTCCCCCTTTGCCGGGTGCCATGACGGAAGCCTCCTGAGGGGTCGGGATATGATCTTCAGGCGGGTTACCACCTTCGGTTCAAAGTCAAATTCTGCCACTTCGATCGCGGCACTTCCCAGGCTATCGGGCTGCGCCGGATGCCAGCGCCCTAATAACGCCATCGGACCTCCGCCGTCAGTTCCCCACAATTCGACTTCGGCAGGCGGAAATATGTACGAGGGGGTATTTTTTAACATGCTCAGGGTTAGGGAGCTTGCCCGGACAGGGCGTTCGAAGCAAAACAGGACCTCCGCATCGTTGGCGCGGTATCCAAGCCAATTTCCGCTGCGGAAATCATTGTTGTTTGTTTGCCCGTCAGCAAGGATATGTGCTCCGTTGGCAAGATACTCCGGATCAGGAAGTGTCAGCAGCGCGATGGAGTCGGGTTTATATGCCGATTTCAAAAAGTAGCGCGAAATAATATCACTGCCGATCCAGCCCTTTTTATATGCCCTTGATTTCACCAGGGTGACAGGGATATTCACCTTCACAGGAGCTTCATAGACCTGACCGTGAATGCTATCCGGGTCACTGCCATCCAGTGTGAAGCGGATCTGTGTATCTCTTATGGGGTGGCTTAGCGTCAGGTATAAAGAATCGCTGAAAATGGTAAGCTTGTTGTCTATCCGGGGAAGATTCAACTTCAGCATTTCTCCATCATCACGAAATCCGATTTCAATCGCTACGCCCGGTAATGTCTTCTGCAATAGTCCAATTTCTTCAGGCCTGACTTCAGTCTGCCAGAGGTAGACGCTTCTCAAACCCCTTAAAACAGCAAGTCCGTCCAGGCTTTCCGTGGTTACCCTGGTTCCGGACAACGACAATTCGGTAAGCGACTGCAGCGGTGCCAGTTGCTTCAGCCCTGCACCGGTTATCGCCGTGAAATTGAGACTGAGTTCCTCCAGGTTTTCAAACATGGCAATCGTTTTCAGGTCTTCATCCCGGACCGGCATTTTGTTCAAATCCAGCGAAACCACCTGCTTGCTGATTTTTTGCAGATCCCTTAAGGCATCTGCAGAAAACGAGCTGCGGTTGTAAAAATTCACCCTCAATGCCGGCGACTGAAACGCAAGCGGATAAATTACCCGGTAGTCTGTCTGCAGTGATTGTATATCCTTCTCCCGCGCGGCAGTAAAAGTGAATATGCGTTCAGTTTGCCGGACCGGAGGTCCCAGGACGTTTTCAGCAAGCCGGCGTAGTGTGTCCGTCTCACTGAATGCCATCACCCTCTTGCTGTAGGGAGCGCCCGACCGGATCCAAAAAAACAATAACTGTCGTTCTTCGTCCGTAAGTTGGGGCTTCCCTTTCGGGGGCATGTGCTCTTTATGCTCAACCGGCAGATTGATCCGCTGGATCATCAGGCTTTGAAGCGGATCGCCCCGCAGGAAAGGCGCCCCGTTCTTGCCGCCTTCTTCCAGGTGCACGGAATCCAGCATTATCAGTTCGCCCTTAGCTTTTCTCTCATTGTGACAGGTCATGCACCTGGCCTCCAGCACCGGTTTTATGACATGATCAAACAGGAGCGCCTCTTCGCGGGCAACTGCGACTTTCTCCTCGCCGGGTCGCAGTGGTCCCAGCAAAAAATTCTCACCGTGCGTCAGTTCGGAACCAAGATGACCCGCAGTGAGCAGTGTTGCCGTGATGACCAGGTACGAGCCCCTGAGCAAATTCTTCATTTGACTTTTGAGGCTCCGAAGATAAACGATTGCGCACGCGATGGCAGCAACACCAACGCCCATCCATTTATGCAGCTGCAATGCGCTGCTTAGCGTCGCCTCCTCCCGCGAAAGGAAGAGACCCATGATCACGGTCAGGGAAGCGGCAACTGATCCCAGCAGGAAGAACGCATCCAGCAGGGTCTTCCGGAAAGGTGCTTCGTCACCCGGGCGGGGCAAGATAAGATCCAGCGCAATGGCCAGAAGGAGAATAACGATCGGGAAATGCAGGAACAGGGGGTGCATCCTTCCGACAATCTGCAACCACGCGGGTATCTCCAGGTACCTTTCAAATATCAGGAAGAATGCAATAAGGATATTGAGGACGAAAAGAACCTGTTGCGAGATCTCAACTACCCTTCTCCTCATACCCATCGCTCTATTCATGCTTCAATCGGATCATACCCGGATGAATTTGTAAGGATAAACTTTGCCCGATGCCCATTGGGCAACATAAATATTATCATCCCGGTCCACACAGACATCATGGGGGTGGACGAATATCTTTTCGGCCTGGGCCATAGGCTGGAGCGTACCGTCAGCTCGGTAAACGGGCTCTGTACCTCCGATATTGGATACTACCTTGTTGTTGGCATCAAGGATCGTAACGAAGCCCGTCCCTTCCGCTCCGAGATCAGGTGAGCGAAGAACGGCCGCATAAAGGTATTCCCCTTTGATTACGGGACGGCAAACGCACGCTCCCGGCAGTTGAATAACCTCAAGCAACTTTCCGTTCATGTCGAATCGCTTGAAGGCATTCCGTGTCCGGTCGGTGACCAGAAGCGTAACATTACCGGATCTGCGGTCCAGGCAAATACCGTGTGCGTTATCCAGGTGTTGGTCGCCTTCACCCCTGCCTCCGAAAAATGATTTCAGCTTGCCGGTCTTATCATATTGAAGAACATATTGCGCTCCGTAGCCGTCGGCAATGTAGAAATCACCATTATCGGCAACGGCCACTTCCGTGGGGACAAACTCTTCCGCTTTCGTATAGACACCGGATTCCCCGGGCCAATCAATCGTCATGATGAGTTTTCCGTCCAGCGATGTCTTGTATACCTGGTGCCTTGAGGTGTCAGTAATGAAGAGCTCATCCCCCCATAAGGTGAGTCCATGCGCTCCCGGATATTCATGGCCCCAGGCCTCCTTCAGCTTTCCGGAGGTGGAGTAAACCAGAACATTGTTCCTGGTTTCATTGGTCAGCAGGAAGATCCGTCCCTTTGCATCCTGGATCATTTCGTGGCAGTCGTTAACAGGATGAAACGCCGGATCAAGGGTTCCCCATCCTGCATCCATCCGGTACTTCATGTTGTTGTGACCGTACACCGGACCGGAGCGATGGCCGTACATATCCGTTGTGATAAACAGGCTTCCCATGGAAAGGATAGCGCTATTTTTGAGTAGTGTCCGTCGTTTCATATTGACTTTGGGTTGCAATAGTAGTTAATCCGTGACTCAGGCCATCAAACCTTCCACAACCTTTCCACTGACATCCGTCAGCCGGTATCTCCTTCCAAGGTGTTTAAATATCAGGCGCTCGTGGTCAAGCCCCATCAGGTGCAGGATTGTGGCATGAAGGTCATGCACATGAACAGGATCTTTGGCAATGTTGTAGCCGAATTCATCGGTTTCTCCGTACACCGTTCCGGGTCTGACGCCTCCGCCTGCCATCCAGAGGCTGAAGCAGCGGGGGTGGTGGTCACGTCCGTAATTATCCGCCTCGAGTAGTCCCTGCGAGTAATTTGTCCTGCCGAATTCACCCCCCCAGATCACCAGGGTTTCATCGAGCAGCCCGCGCTGCTTGAGATCGGTTATCAGCGCCGCGGACGCCTGATCGACATCCCTGGCCTGTCCTGCCATCTCATTGGGGAGATTTCCGTGTTGATCCCAGCCCTGATGATAGAGCTGTACAAACCGCACACCGTTTTCCGAGAGTTTTCGGGCAAGCAGGCAATTGGCGGCATAGGTTCCGGGCACCAGGCAATCCGGCCCGTACATCTTTATGATCTGGTCGGGCTCGCGGGAAACATCGGTAATTTCAGGTACCGCCGTCTGCATTCTGTAGGCCATTTCATACTGCTGTACGCGGGCTTGTATTTCAGGATCACCCACGGTGTTGTAGTTGATGTGGTTTAGTTCAGCGATCTTGTCCAGCATCCTGCGGCGGTCATTCATTTCCATGCCCTCAGGATTGTTCAGGTACAACACCGGATCTTCTCCACTGCTGAACTGTACACCCTGGTGAATTGAGTCAAGAAAACCATTGGTCCACAGTTTTGAGTAAACACCCTGACCATTGCCTTTTCCACGGGACAACAATACGCAAAAAGCAGGAAGGTTCTTGTTCTCGCTGCCCAGTCCATAACTCAGCCACGAACCCATGCTTGGCCGGTTGCCTTGCTGCGCTCCTGTTTGGAAGAATGTCAGCGCCGGATCGTGGTTGATCGCTTCCGTATACATCGACCGTACAATGCATATCTCGTTAACCATTCGGGCGGTATGGGGAAAAAGGTCGCTTATCCATGCCCGTGATTCTCCGTATTGTTTAAAATCATAGAACGACCCTACCAGTGGAAATGAAGTCTGGTTCGAAGTCATGCCGGTCAGTCGCTGGCCCATTCGAACAGAGGCCGGCAACTCCTCTCCCATCATTTGACGCAGCAAGGGCTTGTAGTCAAATGACTCCAGTTGTGAAGGTGCCCCATTCTGAAACAGATAAATAATTCGCTTTGCTTTTGGTGCGAAATGCGGTAATCCTACCGGACTGGCATCCGGCTCATCCGGCTTTCTGAATAATTCAGGTACCAGTAAGGAACCCAGGGCAACGCCGCCGACACCCAGGCTCAGGCGCGACAGGAATCGACGGCGATTGACGTTCAAACCAAACTCAAGCAGTTCTTTCTCCATCGGATCATGATTTGGTTATCGCTTCTTCCAGGTTATAAATCGAGCAGATCACCTGCATCAGCGCTGCGTGGCTGGCCTGATCCGGCATACTATCCGGCGGATACTCTCCGACCTTCAACAATGCTTCAGCTTTTTGCGGCGTTTCACTGAACTGTTTTTTTTCTTCATCAAAGTACCCTGCCAATATACTCAGTTCTTCCGAGGTTGGCCTGCGGCACACGATCAGCCGGAAAGCCTTTTCAATTTTTTCCTGTTCCGTTGAAGTTTCGGACAGCAATCGCGCGGCGAGTACCCGTGAAGCTTCGAGCACGTGCGGATCATTCATCATGACCAGGGCCTGCAGCGGCGTATTGGTCCGAAGTCTGCGCACCTCGCATTGATCGCGGTTACTCCCATCAAAAATGATCATGGATGGCGGTGGAACGGTGAGCTTGATAAACGTGTACAATCCCCGCCGGTAAAGGTCCTCGCCATGATCCTGCCGGTAGGTTGCCAGTAATCCCCGGCCTGAAGTTGATGCTTCCCACATGCCATCCGGCTGATAAGGCTTTACACTGGGACCACCGATATCACGAACCAGCAAACCGCTGCTTGCAAGCAAGAGGTCACGAACCAATTCCGCAGACAACCTGTACCTTAGTGCGCGCGACAGGTACACGTTGTCCGGGTCCTTTGCCAGCTTCTCCGGCGTTACCGTGGCCGACTGCATGTAGGTTGCCGAAGTAAGAAGTTGCTTTATCAATCGCTTGATGTCCCAGCCGTGCTCCATAAAATCTACCGCCATCCAGTCGAGTAGTTCCGGATGGGATGGCAATTTTCCCTGCATGCCAAAATCGCCGGATGTCTCCACGATCCCTTTGCCAAAGAACTCCTGCCACATGCGGTTAACAAAAACTCGGGCCGTAAGCGGATTTCGCTTGTCGACGAGCCACTTCGCCAGCCCCAGGCGGTTGCGTGGCAGCGTTTCATTAAATTGAAGTATGGATTCCGGCGTGGCGGGGGTGACCTCCACCGTCGGGGCGTCATAGTTTCCACG
>DATBVZ010000354.1:0-10111 GCA_036515095.1 Cyclobacteriaceae bacterium
CCGTCCATAACAGCCACCGGTACGTACCATCCGCCGCCATATAACGGTTTTCGAAACTAACGATATCCCTGCCTGCCTTGAGCAATTCGAAGGTCTTTGCGGTCCTTTTCAAGTCGTCGGTATGAATGAATTCTGCAAATGGCTTGGCGAGCAGCACATCAAGCGGCCAACCCAATGTTTTTTGCCAGGCGGGGTTCAGTTTGGTGAACCTTCCTTCGAAAGATACCACCGCATTCAGGCTCAGGGTGTTGTTAAAAACGAGAAGATTTTCCGCTGAAATGCGCAACAACTCTTCCTCTGCCTTTTTACGTTTGGTAATATCACTGAGGAAACCTTCAAGCCACAGCAACTGCTCACCATCGTAGACACCGACACCGTACTCTTCCAGCCATCTCCACTCGCCCGAACGATGCTGTATGCGGTACGTCAGGTGGAAACTTCGCTTTTCCTTCAGCGCTTCTTCCACGGAAATATAAATTCCTTCACGATCTTCCGAATGGTAAAGTTGTGAGAAGTTGACCGTTCCACTCACAAAATCCTCCTTGGTGTATCCGGTGACGTCGAGCACCTTATCATTCAGATAAAGCATGGAGTAATGCGCGTCATTGTTGCAGAGATAAATAACACCCGGAATATTCTCGGCGAGCAACCGGAAGCGTTGTTCGGTATCCCGCAATGCCAACTCCGCCTTTTTTCTGTCGGAAATATCCCGAATGCATACACTAATCCTTTTCTGATCGCTGCTGCTGTCAACGATCAGTGAATAGGTGGCATTGAACCAACGCTGGTCATCGCCGGCAAGGGATTTGTATTCGATATCACGGGGTTCGCCCGAGTTGAGTACCTGCCGGCGGATGTCGTCAAATGGTTTTGAATACCTTGCGCCATACAATTGCTTAAGGGTCTTTCCGATTATTTCGCTCCGGGGAGGAAACAGGTTCGCTTCATTCTTCGTCCATACGTTCAGGTAACGTCCCTTTTCGTCCACTTCATAAATAACATCGTCCATGGAACGCACCAAAGCATGGAGTCTCGATTCCGATTCCTTCAGCTTTTCGTGCGCCCGCTTTTGTTCACTGATGTCGGAAGCTATCCCGGCGTAGCCGATCAGCTCATCGTTTTCATCCCACAGCGCAGTAACCGAGAGCACCACAGGAAATCGGGTACCGTTCTTGCGGACAAACGTCCATTCCCTGCGTTCCGCTTTCCGGGTTTGTCTTGCCCGGATTACCAGGCAGTCGAATCCCGGATCTACCGTGGTGTTAAGTTCTTCCGAAAGTTCGTGTGAATGCTTGATGATCTCATCCAGGTCATGAAAGACAAGCGGAGAGATTTTACCGATCACTTCCTCCGGCTGATATCCTGACAATACCTCTGCGGCACGGTTAAAGCTGGTGATCACACCCTCTTTGTTGGTAGACATAATGGCGAGTTCGGTGGCACTGATGATGGCCTCCTGTAACCGGTATGCTTCCGCAAGGGCATTCAAAAATTTATCATCCTGCGGAATTGGTCTGTTGGCTGGGGGTTGCTTCATGCAAAAAAGTGCGATTGTAAAGTTAAGATAACCGCTTCTCACTTCCCAGTAAATAAATGAAAACGAACCTATGACCCGGCAAGGGTGTAAAAAACACTTTATTTGGCAATAAAGCGCCGTTGCCGTGTTGCTTCAAAAACAACCACCGCGGCGGCAGTTGACACGTTCATGGAATCGGCCATCCCGGCCATGGGTATGATGACGTTACCGTGCGAGCGCGTGATCCATAGCGACGACAGACCCTGCGACTCCGTTCCCATGACCACCGCGCATGACTTTGTAAAATCTTGCTCGTAATAAGGCGTTGATGCATGCAAGGACGTGCAAAAGAAACGGATCTGATTACTTGTGAGCCAGGCTATTGCTTCCTCCGAGGTTACCGATGCAATTTGCGTGGTGAAAATGCAACCGACACTGGACCGTATTACATTGGGATTGTAAAGATCGGTCTGAGGGTCGCATATGACGACAGCATCGAGCGCGGCTGCATCCGCGGTTCGAAGGATCGCGCCGAGGTTACCCGGCTTTTCAACGGATTCAAGAACGAGCAGCAGCGGATTGACGCTCAGTTGAAGCTGATCAAGGCGATGGGTTTTTTGTTCGGCAACCGCAATAACCCCTCCGGTGTTTTCCCGCACGGCAATCCTTTCGAACACATCCCGGGTCACCGGCAACAAGGCTTTATCGGGTAGTCCCAGTTCCATGACCTCTTCAACCCGGATCAGGTTCTCACAAAAGAACAGGTTCCCCACACGATAGCCGGCCCGGATGGCAAGTCCGATCTCCTTCTTTCCCTCAATAATGAACAGGCATTGCTTCTTTCGCTCGCGTGGCTTTTCCAGGGAGAGAAGGCTCCTGATCTTTGGATTGTGATGGCTTGCGATAAGCTGATGCACGGGCTGGTGATTCCGGGGTGAAGTTTAACCTTAATTGCTTAAACATCAAAAATGTTCCGGCGAATGCATTTCCGCCTGCGCCGGACATTGATCTTTAATTTATCTTTGCCCGCCGCCTTATACTAATGTCTCCGAATACCGGCTGATCCGCGATGAAATTATTAGCCCCTTCTTCCTGGAAAGATTATGAGCTGCTCGATACCGGCGATGGCCAGAAGCTTGAACGCTTCGGCGAATACGTGCTCATCCGCCCCGAGCCCCAGGCACTCTGGCCGAAGGTGCTTCCTGAAAAGGAATGGCAGGGCCGGGCGCACGCGCGCTTCGACCGGGAGCAGAAGGACAAGTACAGGTTTGTGGACGAAGTAAAAGGTGGATGGTCACGCTCGGGCAACATGCCGGAAAGCTGGGAGATCGGGTACCAGTATGAAGAACTGAAAATGCGGCTACGCCTGGCCCTGACCGGCTTTGGTCATGTGGGGGTGTTTCCCGAGCAGGGCAGTAACTGGAATTACATCTACGACAGTATAAGGGTGTGGTCGGTGGCGAACCCGCGGATATTAAATCTTTTTGCCTATACCGGCGGAGCAACTATTGTGGCGAAGCGCAGTGGCGCCGATGTTGTGCACGTTGACGCTTCGAGGCCTGGAATAAACTGGGCTAATCAAAACATGCAACGAAACGGTTTGAAGGATGTTCGTTGGGTACATGAAGATGCTCTCAAGTTTGTGCGCAGGGAAGTCAGGCGCGGAAACAAGTACAGAGGGATCATTATGGACCCTCCTCCCTATGGCCGTGGCCCGGATGGAGAAAAATGGACACTTCAGGAAAAGTTGAATGAACTGGTGGAAATGACGAGCGGCCTGTTGGAGGAAAGGGAAAGTTTTTTTGTTATGAGTACATACGCCGCCGGTCTTTCAGCGCTGGTGGGATCAAACGTAGTTAAAGCGCATTTTCAGTTTGAACATGCGGAATTCGGAGAATTCTATTTGGAGTCAGGATCCGGACGCGATCTGCCTATGGGTACGTTCATGCGGTTCAGGAGGTAATGAACCGGCGCACCAGAGTATTGAGGTAATATCAGGGGCCCCTGCTGCCGACTCGCACAAAATTTTTATCTTTGCGCCCTTAAATCGAAATTGGAGGGATTAATGGCCTTATGGACGTCAGCAAAATCAGGAATATAGCTATCATTGCCCACGTTGACCATGGTAAAACGACCCTGGTAGATAAGCTTTTGCTTGCGGGAAAGCTTTTTAAGGAGCATGAAAACCCCGGCGAACTTATCATGGACAGCAACGATCTGGAAAGGGAACGGGGCATCACCATCCTGGCCAAAAATGTGTCCGTACATTATAAGGAGTACAAGATCAACGTTATCGATACACCGGGCCACAGCGACTTTGGTGGTGAAGTGGAACGGGTCCTGAACATGGCCGATGGTTGCCTGCTCCTGGTAGATGCATTTGAAGGGCCAATGCCGCAAACCCGCTTTGTTCTTCAAAAAGCACTGCAACTTGGATTGAAGCCTATCGTAGTGATCAATAAGGTGGACAAGAAGAATTGCACCCCCGATGAAGTGCACGAGCAGGTTTTTGAGCTGATGTACCAACTTGACGCAACGGAAGAGCAACTGAACTTTCCCACGTATTACGGCTCTGCCAAACAGGGGTGGATGAGCACGGACTGGAGACAGCCAACCACCGACATTACCGCCCTTATTGACGGAATAGTTGAACACATCCCCGCACCGCGGGTAGAGGAGGGCACGCCCCAGATGCTCATCACCTCCCTGGAATACTCGTCTTACATCGGCCGCGTGGCCATTGGCAGGATACATCGGGGTACCTTGAGATCGGGACAGCCGGTGGCAATGGTAAAGCGCGACGGTAAGACGATCGTGAAGTCGAAGATCAAGGACCTCTACGTGTTTGAAGGATTTGAAAAGCAAAAAATGGATTCGGTGGATGCCGGGGAAATTTGCGCGATCGTGGGACTGGAAGGTTTTGAAATCGGCGATACGGTCGCAGATCCGGAAAAGCCTGAGGGAATGAAATCGATTGCTATCGACGAACCTACAATGAGCATGCTCTTTACCATAAACAATTCGCCATTCTATGGAAAAGAGGGAAAATATGTGACGTCACGCCACATTAAAGAACGCCTTGACAAGGAATTGGAAAAGAACCTTGCGCTTCGTGTGGGTGAGACAGGATCCGCCGATAGTTTTATGGTATATGGAAGGGGCGTGTTGCACCTATCTGTGCTCATCGAAACGATGCGACGTGAAGGCTACGAACTACAGATAGGCCAGCCGCAGGTAATTTTCAAGGTAACAGATGGTGTGAAATGCGAGCCGATGGAAGAGCTTACCATCGACCTCCCGGAATCCGATGCGGGCAAGGCCATCGAGACAGTCTCCATACGGAAAGGGGAGATGATCAACATGGAACCCAAAGGTGACCGTATGATACTGAAGTTTTCTATCCCGTCGCGCGGTATTATCGGATTGCGCAACTACCTGCTGAACGTAACGGCAGGTGAAGCAATAACAACGCACCGGTTCAAGGAATATCAACCCTATAAAGGCGAGATTCCGGGAAGAATAAACGGTTCCCTTATTGTTATGGAACAGGGCGAGGCAATACCGTACAGCCTTCACAACCTGCAGGACAGGGGTAGGTTCTTTGTTGACCCGGGCGAATCGGTATATGAGGGACAGGTGATCGGTGAACACAGTCGCAGTGGCGATCTTGTCGTTAACATAACCCGGACAAAGAAACTTACCAATATCCGGGCCTCCGGGTCGGATGAAAAAATGCGAATAGCACCCGCAATAAAATTCTCGCTGGAAGAAGCCCTGGAATATATTCAGTCAGATGAGTACGTAGAGGTGACACCAAAATCAATTCGCCTCCGGAAAATTCTGCTGTCCGAGAGCGATCGCAAACGGGAACGGAACAAGGTATTGAATTGACGGATATGACCGCAAAGGCCGGCCGCAGACTTCTCCTCCTGGTTATAGCTGTTTTGGCAGCTATGTCACACGTCCTTCATGCCCAGAATAAGGTCAGCGCCTGGGAGGCCGAGGCGGATGCATTGATGGAGAATGAGGATTATGAAGCAGCCATTAAATTATACGACCGTATCGTAAGCAGTATCAAAACGGAAGATCAGGAACTGGTTGACGTACTTTATAAACGAGCGGTTTGCCTGTACAGCCTTGACCGTCTTGACGGCGCCCTCGCCGATGTTAACAAGGCGATCGGGCTGTCTCCCTCATTCACGCAGGCACGACTGCTGCGGGCTTTCATTTACCGGGATCTGGACAACATGCAGGGTCAAATGAATGACCTGGGTGAACTGCTGAAAGCGAGTCCCTTGAACGTCGAACTGATCAAGTGGCAATCCTACCTGCTGATACAGGATAAGTCGTATGACAGCGCCCGGCAGTTGTTGAAGTATGCCCGCATGCTGAAGAACGATGCGGAGATCGAACTGTACCTGGGTATGACGTACTATTATGCTGAGGATGCGGACAGTGCACTTCTCCACTTTGACAAAGCCCTCGCGTTCAGGCCGGATAACCTGCATGCGCTGCTGTATGCCGGGTCGCTTTGCCTCGACGAATCGGCCTATGCGTTAGCCCTTACCTATCTGAATAAAGCGCAGGAATTACACCCTGAAAACCTTTCTGTGCTTTTTTATAAAGGAGTGGCTCTCACCGAAATGGGGCAGCAGGAAGAAGGTTGCCGCTATTTATCCCGCGCATTCTACGGGGGTGAGGACGACGCCGGCAGCTACCTGGAATTCAATTGCTTCAGGTATAACCCCGATTGACTGCCCAGGGATAGCCCCTTGCCTGATTGCGCTGACCAAAATCAGTCACACTTATGACACGGGTCAATGCATCCATGGAGTTTATGGCGTACATTAAGCCCGATAAATCCATCATCCAATGAAAAAAATACTGGTTCCGTGTGATTTTAGCCAGCAGTCCGTCAGTGCGTTCCGGATAGCGGTTGATATTGCAGCCCTGTCAAAAGGAGAAGTGCACATGCTGAACGTCATTGAACTCCCTGTGTTGCACGATACCGTGCTGATGCCCGTGCTGTCCTTTGAGGAGGCGTTCATGAAGGAATTAAAAGAAAAAGCTGATAATCAATTTGAAAACCTACAGAAGAAGTATGCCGGGAATGTAAATAAAGTGAAGGCTACCGTGCTGTATGGAAATCCCTCAACGATGATACTGAACTACATCGAAGAGAACGGGATTGACCTTGTGGTTATGGGTACCAAGGGCGCCAGTGGCGTGCGCGAAGTTCTGATCGGATCGAATGCAGAAAAAATAGTCCGCAAATCCCCGGTTCCGGTGATCACCGTCAAGAAGTATGTGGAGGCATCCTCAATTAAGAATATTGTTTTTCCAAGCACCTTGCTCCACGATAACGAGGATCTCATAATGAAGGTCAAGGCCGTTCAGAATTTCTTCAACGCCACCTTGCATGTTGTTTTTATCAACACGCCCACCAACTTTACCCGCGATCTTGTCACCCACAACCGGATGAATGAGTTTATAAAGCGGCATACTTTCAAGAACTATACCACAAACATCTACAACGATCCCTATGAAGAATCCGGTGTGATCAACTTTGCGCATTCCATTGACGCTGACATGATCGCTATGGGTACGCATGGACGCAAGGGTCTCGCTCATATTTTAAGTGGAAGTTTGACAGAAGATGTGGTCAATCACGTCGAATGCCCAACCTGGTCGTATACCATAAAATCCTGAATGCATCTGAACACCGGGTCATTACGGGTCGCATTACATGTTGCGTCGGTACTGACCGCCAACGCCGAACAGTGCCCGGGTTATCTGTCCCAGTGAACATACCTTGGTGGCTTCCGTCAGGCTTTCAAAAATATTCCTGTTTTGCACGGCAGCATTCCGCACTTCCTTCAGGACGCCATCCGAGCGTTCGGCATTAAAGTGATGCAGGCGCTGAAGCATGCTGATCTGTGCCTCCTTTTCATCAACCGTGGCGCGGATGACTTCCCTGGGGATCAATGTGGGCGAACCTGCTGAACTAAGAAAGGTGTTTACGCCGATAATCGGGTACTCGCCGGTATGCTTCAGATTTTCATAATAAAGACTTTCTTCCTGGATCTTGCCGCGCTGGTACATGGTTTCCATGGCTCCCAGCACGCCCCCACGCTCGGTAATGCGATCAAATTCGAGCAGGACAGCCTCCTCCACGAGGTCCGTCAGTTCTTCAATAATGAACGACCCCTGTAACGGGTTTTCATTTTTCGCCAACCCCAGTTCGCGATTGATAATAAGCTGGATGGCCATCGCCCGCCGCACCGACTCCTCGGTGGGTGTGGTTATGGCTTCATCGTATGCATTGGTGTGGAGCGAATTACAATTGTCATAGATGGCGTAAAGGGCCTGCAGGGTCGTTCTGATGTCGTTGAAGTCGATCTCCTGCGCATGCAACGAACGCCCGGAGGTCTGGATATGGTATTTCAGCATTTGCGATCTCGCGTTTCCATGGTATTTGTCGCGCATCGCCTTGGCCCATATCCTGCGGGCTACTCTTCCGATAACTGCATACTCCGGATCGATGCCATTGCTGAAAAAGAAGGAAAGATTCGGTGCAAACGAATCGATAGGCATACCACGGCTCAAAAAATACTCCACATAAGTGAATCCGTTTGCCAGGGTAAAGGCAAGTTGCGTTATCGGATTGGCACCTGCTTCGGCGATATGGTAACCGGATATGGAAACAGAGTAAAAGTTGCGGATACCCCGGTCAATGAAATACTGCTGTACGTCGCCCATAAGGCGAAGGGCAAACTCCGTCGAGAAGATGCAGGTATTCTGGGCCTGATCTTCCTTGAGTATATCGGCCTGAACGGTGCCTCTCACCTGCGAAAGCGTTTCGGCTTTTATCTTCGCATAGACATCAGGCTCCAGTACCTGGTCACCCGTTAGGCCAAGGAGCATAAGACCCAGGCCATCGTTGCCGTCAGGCAGCTCGCCGCGATAAGAAGGTCGCTCCATTTCCCTTCCCTGATAGATTGCCTTTATTTTTTGCTGTACTTCCTTTTCGAGTCCTTCCTTGCGTATGTAACGCTCGCATTGCTGATCAACGGCAGCGTTGAAGTAGAATCCCAGCAGCATGGGTGCGGGGCCGTTGATGGTCATTGAGACCGATGTTGCCGGGCTTGCAAGGTTGAAACCACTGTATAATTTTTTGGCATCATCCAGGCAGCATATGGAAACGCCGGAGTTTCCGATCTTGCCGTAAATGTCGGGGCGGTAGTCGGGATCATTGCCATACAAGGTCACCGAATCAAAGGCGGTTGACAGACGCTTTGCAGGCATTCCTTTGCTCACATAGTGAAATCTTCGGTTCGTTCTTTCAGGCCCGCCTTCTCCCGCAAACATTCTCGTGGGGTCTTCACCCTCGCGCTTAAAAGGGTAAATGCCCGCCGTATAGGGAAATTCTCCGGGTACATTTTCCTGAAGGCACCACTTCAGGATGTCTCCCCATGCCTGAAAGCGTGGCATGGCGATTTTGGGAACTTCGGTTTGTGAAAGCGAAGTTGAATGGGTATCGATTGACAGTTCTTTTCCTCTGACCGTAAAGCGAAAAAGCGGTTCGCGGTATTTTTTTATTTTGTCAGGCCAGGTTTCAAGCGTCTGTTTATTCTGCGGATCAAGGCTGGAGTTCAGCCTGAGCGTCTCTCCTTCAAGTTTCTGTTTCAGGGCGGCATCTCCGGATGACTGTAAATGTTCAATGGTTTTTTGAAGGGCGTATAGCTTTTGGGCAACTTCGGCCTGATCATTGGCCCAACGATCGTAGGTGCGGTTGTTCTCTGAAATTTCACTCAGGTACCGGATCCGGTCGGGTGGTATCACATACAGCTTCTGGGACATTTCATCCGTAATCGTAAATGATGTCTTCAGGTCGGCCCCCGTTTTGCCGACGATCACTTCCATCAGGTGCCTGTACAGCCGGTTGGTTCCCGGATCATTGAATTGCGATGCGATTGTCCCGAAGACCGGCATATCATCCGCCTTCATCTGCCACTGCTGATGATTTCGCTGATACTGCTTCTTCACGTCCCTAAGCGCATCCTGGGCTCCCCGCCGGTCGAACTTATTCAGCGCAATGATATCGGCAAAGTCAAGCATGTCGATTTTCTCAAGCTGCGTGGCAGCACCGTATTCAGGCGTCATCACATACATCGAAACATCGCTGTGATCAAGAATTTCCGTGTCGCCCTGGCCTATTCCGGATGTCTCGAGAATGATCAGATCAAAGCCCGCGGCCTTGAGTACCTGAATGGATTCCCTGACATGCGCGGACAACGCGAGGTTGCTTTGCCGGGTGGCCAGCGACCGCATGTACACCCGGGGACTGTTGACGGCATTCATGCGGATACGGTCGCCGAGCAGTGCGCCACCCGTCTTTCGCTTAGAGGGGTCAACCGAAATGATACCGATTGTTTTGGACTCAAAGTCCTGTAAATACCGGCGAACCACTTCGTCGACTATAGACGATTTTCCGGCTCCGCCCGTTCCTGTAATGCCAAGGACCGGAGTTGTGGACTTGCCCGCTGCCGAGTCTGTCTCATCGAACAATTTGCGATGTTCATCAAAAAAATTTTC
>DATBVZ010000355.1:0-6731 GCA_036515095.1 Cyclobacteriaceae bacterium
CCAAAGAAAAACCCCAGGAGGGCAAGGTAATAGCCGTGGGCGAAGGCCTCAAGGACAAGCCTGTCACGGTTAAAGTTGGCGATCCGATTTTGTATGGCAAGTACGCCGGCACCGAGATCTCCATTGATGGCAAAGAATACCTGATCATGAGAAACTCCGACATCTTCGGAATTATCTAATCTTTAAACAACCAAAACTTATTTAACTATGGCTAAAGAAATAACCTTTGATACCACTGCGAGGGACAGGCTTAAAAGGGGAGTAGACAAACTTGCAGATGCTGTAAAAGTTACCCTTGGTCCTAAAGGGCGCAACGTAATTCTTGATAAGAAATTCGGCGCCCCGATGGTCACCAAAGATGGCGTGACAGTAGCAAAAGATATTGAGCTGAAAGACGCTATCGAAAACATGGGCGCGCAACTGGTAAAGGAAGTGGCCTCCAAAACTGCGGACGCCGCCGGTGACGGAACCACCACCGCTACCGTGCTTACCCAATCGATCTTCAATCACGGAATCAAGAATGTTGCTGCTGGCGCCAATCCCATGGACCTCAAGCGCGGAATCGATAAGGCTGTTCATGCCGTTGTCGAACACCTGAGGAAACAATCCAAAAAGATCAAGGATTCAAGCGAAATAGCACAGGTAGCCACCATTTCCTCCAACAACGATGAGGAGATCGGGCAGATGATCGCCGATGCCATGGAAAAAGTGGGCAAAGACGGGGTCATCACCGTAGAAGAAGCGAAAGGAACCTCCACAGAAGTCAAGACGGTTGAAGGCATGCAGTTTGACCGCGGGTACCTCTCTCCCTACTTTGTTACCAATACCGAAAAAATGGAAGCTGTGCTGGAAAGTCCTTTCATCCTGATATACGACAAGAAGATCAGCGCCATGAAAGAGTTGCTTCCTATTCTCGAGCAGACCGCTCAGACCGGCAAACCCCTGTTGATCATTTCCGAAGAAGTTGAAGGCGAGGCATTGGCCACCCTGGTTGTCAATAAGATCCGCGGTGCGCTGCGCGTTGCAGCTGTAAAAGCGCCGGGGTTCGGCGACAGAAGGAAAGCTATGCTTGAGGACATCGCTACCCTGACCGGTGGAAAGGTGATATCGGAAGAACTTGGATTCAAGCTGGAGAATGCCACGCTGGAACACCTCGGAAAAGCTGAAAAGGTCAACATTGACAAGGACAACACTACCATCGTCAATGGCGCTGGCAAGAAGGCTGACATTCAGGGCCGCATCAACCAGATCAAAGCACAGATCGAAACGACTACATCGGATTACGACAAGGAAAAACTGCAGGAACGGCTGGCCAAGCTTTCCGGTGGCGTAGCTATCCTTTACGTCGGTGCTGCAACTGAAGTTGAAATGAAGGAAAAGAAGGACCGCGTAGATGACGCCCTTCACGCAACCCGTGCGGCCGTTCAGGAAGGCGTGATACCAGGCGGCGGGGTAGCCTACATCCGGGCCATCGATGCGCTGAAGGACGTGGAAACCGACAACGAGGACCAATCGACAGGCGTTAACATCGTACGCCTGGCACTGGAATCCCCGCTGCGCATCATCGTTGAAAATGCCGGACAGGAAGGTTCGGTGATTGTCAATAAGGTTCGCGACGGAAAGAAAGACTACGGTTTCAATGCCCGCGAAAACAAATTCGATAATTTCTTCGAAGCCGGGATCATCGATCCTACGAAAGTCGCCAGACTCGCGCTGGAAAATGCAGCTTCGATCGCCGGCCTGCTTCTGACAACCGAAGCCGTTGTATCGGAAATCCCTGAAGAAAAAGAAGCTCCCTCAATGCCTCCGGGCGGCATGGGTGGAATGATGTAATCAGGTCTTGAATAGTGAAACTCAAAGGGCCCTGTCAAATAGACGGGGCCTTTTTCTTTGGCGGCGGATTTTACTAAATTTCATCTTTCCGGAGTTCCTTGCGGCAACCCGTACTTCCAGGCAACCCGAACATTTTTTGGTAACCAAACGTTAATTGAGTGAAAATTTCCGGACGATGGGCAGCCTGAAGAAACTTCAAGTATTCCTTCGATCCGGCACCTGCATTCATCCAAAGCGACTGACCAAAATAACTGTTATACTAGTATGGTGATTCATAACTCATTTCCGGATTTTCTCCTCTTCCTGTATGTTCACATGTCTGAAGCGGATAACAACTATGATCCGGCTGAAATGGCCCTGATCAAAAAGAAAATGCACAGCCTTTTCCCAAAGGGGACGGATCTGGAGCAAAAGCTGTATCGCACGATCCGGGATTACAACAACTTTGACAAGGCACAGCTGGACGAACTCTTCAAAGACACCTTCGACAAATTTCAGGGTGCAAACCCGGAACTTCGGCAGAACCTGTTCAAGGACATCCAGGAAATCGCCGGAGCCGACGGCGCCCTGAATCCGTCCGAGTCAAAAGCACTCGAAACCCTGAAGAAAATCATCGAACTGAACTCATCCGACAAAAAGTAGCAGGCAGCACCTGCACCCCTTCCCGGTGTTGGAGTGCCCGCCTCGCGGTTAGCCTTCAGCAGGGCAAACAGGTTGACTATTGCCTGTTATCCCCTACCTCTCCTGGCCACGCGGTACAGGTACGTCGCCATTGCCGCAAAGAACAGAGCGCCAGCGACCTGATAGCCTCCGCCTCCCAGGATGCCCGTCAACGCGTGTTCTGCGCTCAGGGATGTCATCGTGTCCTCAAGCAATACGTAGAGTATCGCTACAATTACGCCCGTCAGGGCACCTCCTGCCACCAGGCCGGTGGCAAACAGATTGCCCCTGCTTAACTCGGATTCCTCACCTGGCTTGCCTGTGCCGCTTTTCCAGTCAATGAATCCCTTGATCGCACCACCAATAAAAATGGGAAGCGTGGTTGACAAGGGCAGATACAAGCCTATGGCAAAGGCAAGCGCGGTCACACCGCATAGCTCGAGAGTTAAGGAAATGAACACACCGACGATCACAAATTGCCAATCGAGGTTGAAGCTCAGGATGCCTTTGGCGAGGGTGGCCATCAACGTGGCCTGGGGTGCGGGGTAGGTATGTCCGATGGCATGGTATATTCCCTGATCCATCATGGCCTGCGTCGGTGTATCCAGAACTTTTACAATGAGCCCTATGGCAACCGAAGAGACAATAGCGCCGATAAATAGTGACAGCTGCTGGTACCTTGGTGTGGCACCCACCAGGTAACCGGTTTTCAGATCCTGGGAGGTGGCCCCCGCGTTGGCGGCAGCGATGCAGATCATACCGCCCACGACCAGTGCGACGGGTTCGTAGAAATAGCCGGTCCAGCCGACAGCAGTAAAGATCAGGCAAGTACCCATAAGGGTAGCGATAGTCATCCCGGAAATCGGGTTGTTGCTGTTTCCCACTAACCCGACGATACGGCTGGAGACTGTAACAAAGAAAAATCCGAATATCACAACCAGCACGCCAATTAACAGGCGCTGCAAAACACCCTCGCCGGGAATCATCGGCATTACAGCAGTGAGGGCCACCAGTGCAAGACTGCCAATAATAACCACCCTGAAGGAAAGATCCCGGTCAGTTCTGACGATGCTAACCGAACCCTTCTCCTTAAGTGAGGCAACGCTCTCTTTGAACGAGCTGATTATGGTTGGTAAGGTCTTCAGCAGCGTGATAAAGCCGCCTGCCGCGACCGCCCCAGCGCCGATTTGCCGGATGTAGGGGTAGTATATGGCAGGTGCGGGATTCGCAAAGGTCATGGTAGCGGGGTCCCAGTTGCCCCTGCCGCCTGCCGTTCCGAGGTCAGCCAAATCGCCGATCTTCACCAACTGACCAGCAATGACCGCCGGATCCACGATGGTTGTGATCAGGGGGATCATGGCCCACCAGGCCAGCACCGACCCGGCCACCAGGACACCTGAAATTCTCGGACCGATAATATAGCCCACCCCCAGGTATTCGGGTGTAATTTCTCCATTGATGGTTGCTGAGGGCCAGAATTTGTTCGTTTGTCGTGTCACAAAGGCAGGCACCTCGGCAATAACGTGAAAGACCTTCTGAAGAATCGCATAGCTCATGGCGATGCCCATTCCCACAAAGGCAGTCTGCGCGAATACGCCACCCTTTTCGCCTGCTTCAAGCACGGAGGCACAGGCTGTTCCTTCCGGGTAGGGCAATGTGCCATGCTCCTTCACGATCAATGACCTTCGAAGCGGGATCATCATCAAGGTCCCCAGCATTCCGCCAAAGGCCGCCAGGATAAGGATAGTGAGATAGTTAAAAAATTCCTGACCATTGCTTTCCGGGGAGAGGAACAGAAATCCGGGTAGGGTAAATACCACGCCTGCGGCAATGGACTCACCGGCAGACCCGGTCGTCTGTATTATGTTGTTTTCCAGTATGGTTGTCTTGAGGAACTTTCGTCCCAGCGTAATCGCGATCACGGCGATGGGAATAGACGCCGATACCGTGAGGCCTGCTTTCAGCGCCAGGTATACAGTTGAAGCTCCGAATAATATTCCGAAGAGTGCACCGAAAAGTATCGACTTGGCGGTGAATTCCGCGATGCGCTGCTCAGGGGGAACGTAAGGTTTGAAGGATTTGCGTTCTTCCATCTGGGTTTAGGTTATGTGGATCTATTGAACATTTCCCATCCACTTTTTCAGGATGGGATTAAGCAAAATAAACAAAATCCCGGCAGCGCCGGTAAAAGCAATTACGGTGAGAAACAACCCCGGCACCTCCCGCGGATTGTGCGGATCAAAACCACCCGCAAAAAGCCCTGCCAGCAGGTTCCCCAGGGATGCACCTACAAACCATATTCCCATCATCTGTCCGACATACCGCTTGGGTGAGAGTTTTGTTACGGAACTTAAACCCACCGGACTGACCGCCATTTCACCTGAGGCGTGTAGGAAGTACGAGAAAATCAGCCACGTGATGTTTGGCTTTTGGCCACTGGTAACAACGAGTGCCGCAAAATACATGACCACAAAACCAAGCGCCAACACCAGAAGGCCAATGCCAAACTTAACCGGCATGCTGGGATTCATGTTCCTCGCCGCCAGGCGGATCCATAGCCCGGCAAAGAGCGGCGCAAGGATGATTACAAATCCCGGACTGAACGATTGCAGCGACCCGGCGGGCAGCTCGTATCCCAGCACAATACGATCGGCATAGTCCCTGGCAAATAAATTGAATGATGAGCCATGTTGTTCGTAGCCTGCCCAAAACAGAGCGGCTCCGATAAAAAGGAAGAAAATTACCAAAACGCGTTTGCGTTCGGCATTGGTAAGCCCCCCTGCCAGCAGAATGTAAAAGAAGTAGAGCAATGTAACAGAAACGATAACAACACCGACAGCTTCCGCTATCCCCCTGGCGGTGGCGAGATCAATGATATTGAAGTAGTGCAAACCAGCAATAAACGCAATCACTATCAACACGAAGAGCAACATCAACCGGTTTGACCCACGGTCGCCGCGATATTCTTCCTTTTCTTTTGCCTTGGGCCTCAGTCCTGTTTCCCCAAGTGTCTTATTTCTTAGCCGGAACTGAATCAAGCCAAGCAACATACCTGCTGCCGCCAGCCCAAAACCCAGGTGCCAGTTTACCTTCTCGGCAGCAAAGCTTACCGCGATCTGTCCGAGGAATGAGCCGATGTTAATGCCCATATAGAACAGATAGAATCCCGCGTCCCTCCTTGCCCCGCCTTCCGGATAGAGGTCGCCAACCATGGTACTGATATTGGGTTTCAAAAGTCCCGTGCCCGATGCCACACACACCAGTCCGGCAAAGAAGACGTATTTCTCACCGGGTATGGCCAACAAGAGATGACCGAGGAGGATGCAGAGGCCGCCATACCAAATCGCTTTTTGTTGCCCGAGGATGTTGTCGGCCAACCATCCGCCCGGGAGGGTCAGCAGGTAGACGGCAGCGGTGTACAATCCGTATATCGCCGCCGATTCTTCCACACTTATGCCCAGGCCATCGCGTGCCGCAGGCGTTGTCATGAAGAGAATGAGGATAGCACGCATGCCATAGTAGCTGAATCGCTCCCACATTTCCGTGAAAAACAGCGTGCTTAATCCAAGGGGATGACCAAAAAAGCGCTTCTCCGAATTCATTGGCAATACACTATAATTACTCTTACCCCGATCGGCTTTCAGGCTCACGACGCCTTTTCCGCAGATCTGGATTTATTTCCCGGCGCGACTAACACGGTATACAGGATCATCAGCAACGTTGACGTTATGCCGATCGCAGAGACCACAAACCACATCATGGACGGATTGGTCGCCATAAAGGCGCCCCGCAACGCATCGGCTACCGGCCCGCCCGCAAACGCGCCGATCGCCACCGGGAGGAAGGCAAAGCCCATGAAAGTCCCTGTCTGGTCAGGGGGCGCCAATGAAGCCACGTATTCATAGAATCGGGGCGACTGCGTGGCCTCACCCAATGCATATACTGCGATTCCAACGATCGTAAATGTAAGTGTACCGCCGGCACCCACAATTATCCAGGAGATACTGGCCAGGCTTAATCCAATCGTGATCGCCGCTACGGGTTTGAGTTTCTTCGTTGCCATGGTCACGGGAATGGTTAAGGCAATGATGCACCATGCATCGATCGTCTCGAGTATTTCAAACTTTTCAAAGTGAAGAACTTCCAGCGTATAAAATGGAAGAAGCAGAAAGATTTGCCAGAACATGATCCAGAATCCCGAAAAGATCAGCAGAAAGGTCATGAACCTGATGTTGGCA
>DATBVZ010000356.1:0-3939 GCA_036515095.1 Cyclobacteriaceae bacterium
GAAACAATCCTATGCCTAACAGCGGGACACTGATCAGGAGGCGATTTTTTATCGGGCTCTGATGGAGTTTCATAAAATCGGCAACGATCAGTCGCGCGCTCCTGAACGCAGTGTCTCCGGAGGTGATGGGCGCAGCGACTACCCCGAGCAGCGCCAGGAATCCTCCCACTTTGCCCAGCATGGAGTTACAGATCTCATTGACGACAAACGCCGCATTGCCCTGATTTGCCGTCATGGTGGCATTAAGTCCGCCCACGCTGCCGTAGAAACTCATTCCGATGGCCGCCCATATCAGCGCCACGATGCCCTCGGTCACCATCGCTCCATAGAAGATCTTTCTCCCCTGCCTTTCGTTGGTCATGCAACGTGCCATCAGGGGCGATTGGGTAGCATGGAAGCCGGAAATTGCACCGCAGGCTATGGTTATGAATACCATGGGGAAGATTGGAAAACTCTTTGCGTCGGTGTGTTGGTTGCTGAAGTTCGCCCAGGTCAGTTCAGGGATCGGAAGACCTCCTGCCAACATGGTTATGGATATCCCCAGCGCCATAAAAAGCAGCGCAATTCCAAATACAGGATATATCCTGCCAATCAATTTGTCAATGGGAAGTACGGTTGAGACAACATAGTAGATAAAGACAACCCAGACCCACGGGGCAAGCCCTGCAAAATTCCCGGTCATGTCGTCGATGATGCGCGCAGGTCCTATGACAAAGACCGTTCCCACCATAATGAGAAGCACGACAGTGAATAGCCGCATGAATTGCCTGATACCGTTGCCAAGGTAGTATCCGGATATCTCGGTGATGCTTTTTCCCTGGTGTTTCAGAGAAAGCATGCCTGAAAAATAGTCGTGCACTGCACCGGCAAAAATGGTTCCCAGCACGATCCAAAGAAAAGCTACAGGTCCCCACATAGCCCCGGCCACTGCACCGAAGATCGGCCCCAGTCCCGCGATATTCAGAAACTGGATCAGGAATATCTTCCAAACCGGCATCGCTACAAAGTCGACGCCGTCAGCCATCCGCACCGCAGGGGTTGTCCGGCTGCCATCCGCGCCGAAGATCCTTTCCGCAATCCGGGAATACACAACGTATCCAATCAGTAGCGCGGCAATGCATACGAGAAATGTGATCATCTTTCCATGATTTAACCCTGAATGCCGCCGAACCTCTCTTAATCCATATCCGGCGAATTCAATTTAAGCGTCTGAACGTTCTTGCACAATACTCCCCCTCCTCCCCCATCACTCCCTTCTCCAAACCAGTGTATCCGTAGCAAGCACAGGCAGTACATATCCTCCGGTGTCAATCTCCACGGTTGGGCTGGCAATTGCGAGGCGGGCAATTGCATCTTTGGTTACGGCAGTCTGATACAAATAGACCTTTCGTAAATTTGGCAAATCAGCCAACTGCAGCAAACTGGACTCACTGATCGGGGTGCCTGTGAGGTTCAGGTACTGCAATTCCGGAAGGTGCAAGGCGACCTGGGGGCTTTCCGCCGCGAATGTTACATTGGCCAGGCTCAGCTTTCGCAAGTTTTGAAGACTGCCTATGGCCACAAGCAACGAATCGGTAACACGCATTCCGTCCGCTCTCAGTTCCACGATCTGCTTGTCAAGTTTCCGCAGCGCTTCCGGCACGTCCCGCAGGGATCCGGCATTGAGAAAATTCACACTGAGGTAGTTGTTGCCGGTGGCTGCAGGCATTACCAGCACACCCGCCGACGCGAGCGCTGTTATGGCCTTCGCATTTCCCGCCGATACGGACTCCTCCGGCAACCAGTGCTCCTCTTGTGCCGACTGAAGTATGCTCCAATATGCCTTTATCCGGGGCGCGCTCTTCATGGAAGCCACCGTTGCCGCAAAATCCGCCCCCTCTTCAACCCACGCTACCAGCAGCTCGATCTCGGCAGACGATAACTGATCACGCTCATTCGGAGGCATGTGGTCTTCGTGTTCCAGAGGTAGCATAATACGTCTGCACAATTCACCGGACTGTCCGTCCAGCAGGTTTCCATTTTCCCCGCCTTTCAAAATATACTCCTCCGTATCCAGCCGCAGGTCGCCTTTCTGTCTCCTGGAACTGTGGCATGCAAAACACCGCTGTTCAAGCAACGGACGCACCATATCGGCATACATTACTGCCTCGTCCACATTCGCAATTGCAGGCAGGGTGAAAGGATCTTCCTGCTGATCGTTCCATGGCGCATACTCCGTAAGGAAATCTTCACCATGCGTAAGGCCCGCACCGAGGTGCCCCGTAACAACAACGAGCATGATCAGGACAATAAAAATGGTAGCCACAAATCCACTCTGCGCATTCATCCTCCATTTGACTACGGTCGCGATTACGGCTACGATTGCCGTACCTATCCCCGACCATTGGTGCCTGACGAGAGCGCTTTGGTCATAGCCCCCTTCGCCCGATATCAGGTATCCTGTGATGGCCGATAAAACTGCGCTGAGCGAGCCGATGACCAATGTCGGCAGCACCGCAAACTTCATCGCGCGGAAATGATGACTTCGTGACAACAGCTCAAAGACAAAGGCCGTCAGCAACAACGCGATGGGGAAATGAACAAGCAGAGGATGAAAACGCCCTAAAAACAACATCGGTATGACTTAATGATCTCAGGCATAATGCTCCCGCACGTACTTTGACAGGGTTTGTTAAGCAAGCTTGTAATACATTCAGATGTAACCGACGCACTTATTACTTCCGGCAATAACATCATGCAACGATCTCGCTGATCACTTTGCCTGCAACATCGGTGAGCCGGAATGGCCGTCCCTGAAATTGATAGATGAGTTCTTCATGATTCAGTCCCAGTTGATTGAGTATAGTTGCCTGAACATCGTGGATACCTACCTTTCCACGAATTGGATAATAGCCAATCTCATCCGTCTCACCCCAGGTTACCCCCTTCTTAATGCCGCCGCCCGCCATCCATATGGTAAATGCCTCAAGGTGATGATCACGGCCCAGGAATGGCATCTCCTTGCCATCCCGGTTTTCCTTCATCGGCGTACGGCCAAATTCGCCACCCCAGACCACCAGCGTCTCATCCAGCAGCCCGCGCTGTTTCAGGTCCAGGATCAGCGCCGTCATGGGGCGGTCGATTTCGCGGCATTTATTCCGAAGCCCGATGTCGACAGCGGTGTTCTCATCGGTGCCATGGGCATCCCATCCCCAGTCGAACAACTGAACGTACCGCACGCCTTTTTCTACCAATTTCCTGGCCAGCAGGCAATTGTTGGCAAACGAAGTCTTTCCGGGCTCGGTTCCGTACAGTTGATGAATGTATTCCGGTTCGTTGTTGATGTTCATTACTTCAGGCACAGAGATCTGCATGCGATAAGCCATCTCATATTGTGCAATGCGCGTAAGCGTTTCCGGATCGTTGAATGTTTTGTGATGTTCAGCGTTCACCGCATTTATTGCCTCGATCATCGTCTTCTTTATACCCCGATCCACACCTTCTGGATCACTCAGGTATAAAACAGGGTCTCCTTCCGATCGGCACTGCACGCCCTGATATACAGAAGGGAGAAAGCCACTGCCCCACACGCTCTTTCCTGCATCCGGCGTATTGCCCCCGGATGTCAGGACAACGAAGCCAGGCAAATCGCTGTTCTCCGTACCCAGCCCGTAGGTGATCCACGAACCGATGCTGGGTCTTCCCAGTCTGGGCCCGCCCGTGTGCACGAACAATTGGGCTGGTCCATGGTTAAACTGATCCGTGTGAACGCCTTTCAGGAAAGATACTTCATCGGAAATGGACGCAAAGTGCGGCAAACAATCGGATACCCAGGCGCCGGAGTCACCGCGCTGCTGAAACTTCGACTGCGCCCCCATCATTTTAGGAACTCCACGGATGAATGCAAATGTCTTTCCTTCAAGCAATGACGGCGGGCAAGGCTGATCGTTCAGTTTGATG
>DATBVZ010000357.1:0-8223 GCA_036515095.1 Cyclobacteriaceae bacterium
CGTGTATTGGTTTACAGTTAAGTAAAACGATCGGGAATCAGCGAACGGGGTGATTCTGTGCCGTACCCTTCATGACTCAGGAAATTCTCATTTCCATCAGCATTTCGTCCCGTCAGAGACCTGGATGTTTTCTAGACGAACCTGCCCCTTACACAATCCCATCCCATTGAATGGTATGTTTTCGCACGATGATCGCTGATTTTGACGATGTACCCGATTTATTGTAATGGATCTCCACTCATCCGGACCATATTTCGATCCATTTCCGGAGAATGGAAGAGTAGTCGATACCGGGAAGTTTGCATTGCATTTAGGAGGTTTGGAAGGACGGGCCAGGCTTGGCGGAACAGCCTGAAAGGAATAGCTTTGCAATAAACTGGGAATTGCAGAAGGACTCGCGCTGAACCAGGCTGTCGCGTTTTCATGCAAGGCAGCTTCCATATCGGTAACCCGCATGGGTGCGCAGTCTTCATTGCCGAAAAGAAAAGAAGTTGATGAACTTCTACTAACAACTTTTAACGACCACTTATGAAAAGAGCCTTTTTCATTTTGTCAGCAATTTTCCTTATCGATTGCAGCGTAGCCCAGCAACTGCCCGGCACGGATGTTGTTATCCAAAAAGATGACCTCCTGGATAAAATAAAGGGTGGCTGGGCCGGCCAGACTATTGGTGTCACATTCGGAGGACCGTATGAGTTTCGTTACCAGGGTACTTTCATCGGTGATTATCAGCCTTTGTTGTGGTACGATGGATACCTGAAAAAAACCATGCTGGAGAACCCGGGTTTGTATGATGACCTGTACATGGACCTGACTTTTGTGGAGGTGTTTGAGAAAAAAGGATTGGACGCTCCGCAGGAGGATTTCGCGAATGCCTATGCCAACGCGGGTTACATGTTATGGCATGCAAATCAGGCCGGTCGCTATAATATTCTCAACGGTATAAAGGCGCCGCACAGCGGTCATTGGACCAACAATCCCCATGCAGATTGCATTGACTACCAGATTGAATCTGATTTTGCCGGGTTGATGAGCCCGGGCATGCCCAATGCTGCATCCGCCATTTCCGATAAGGTTGGTCATATTATGAACTACGGCGATGGATGGTACGGGGGTGTTTTTGTCGGCGCAATGTACGCGCTTGCATTTACCTCGAACGATATTCCGTATATCGTCACTGAAGCGCTCAAGACAGTTCCTCGTGAGAGCAATTTTTACAAGTGCATCCACGATGCCATAGAAGGGCACAGGAAGTATCCGAAAGATTGGAAACAGACCTGGATGGAAATCCAGAGAAAATGGGCTGATGACATTGGCTGCCCGGATGGAGTTTTCGCCCCGTTTAATATTGATGCAACGGTCAATGCTGCGTATGTGGTTATCGGATTATTGTACGGAGAAGGTGATTTTACAAGGTCACTGGAGATTTCTACACGATGCGGTCAGGATGCTGACTGCAATCCCTCAACAGTGGGTGGCATACTGGGAACGGTTCTGGGATACAACAAGATACCTGCCTACTGGAAAATGGGACTCAGAGAAGCGGAGGGTATTGATTTCAAGTACACTGAGTATTCATTGAATGATGTTTACGATACAGGTTTTAAACACGCGCTGTTAAATATCGAAGAGAATGGCGGAAAAGTTCAGGGTGACGTTATCACCATCTCTGTACAGCAACCGGTTCCTGTAAAATTCGAGCAAAGTTTTCCCGGACATTTTCCGGTTGCAAAGATGCCGCTGAGAATTTCGGAAGACAACGAACTTAAATTCGAGTTCGAAGGAATTGGCTTTGTAATTCGCGGCGATGTTTCGCAGCGCAATTCTTCGGAATCCGCCGACAATCATGTAGTCCACAGTGAACTGTACATCGATGGAAAACTGGCAGAGAGCCCCAGGCTGCCGGTCAACTTTACTACCCGGCGATATGAACTGGCATGGAAATACCAGTTGCCGAAGGGAAAGCACACGGTGATATTGAAAATTATCAATCCCTCTTCGGCTTACCGCCTTCGTTCCACGGATGCAATTGTATATTCAGACCAACCGGTGAATGGGTTTGAAGCGAATGTCAATGCGGCTAAAGGGAATTAGCATGTTCGTCATTGAGTCCTATTCGCCGCGGTTGTTTTGTTACTACGCTCGGTTGGATCTCCCGGGGCTGGGGGCAAGATCGTGATCAGCATTTCTGCGAGGAGCTGCAGGAGCGCCGGGGTACCACCTACTTCGGCTTCAGCGCATTCACCGCTTTCTTCAGGGCGCTCACCATACTCCTTGATGCATCGACATCATTTATAGCGAAGGCAAGTCGGCTGGCATAGGGCTGGATCTTGCCATCCTTGTAATACTTGATGATCTTCCCTTTGAAATCCGTCTCCATAACCACGTATAGCCACTTGCCTTTGACTTCCAGTTCAATGCTCAGCGGATTGATGTCCGAGAGATTCAACTCGTAAACCTCTTCCGCGCCGCTGCCTTTGCTGTTAAGCTCTCTCTGCGTGTATTTCAGTTTGTTATGCTGTCCCGCTTCTGCTGTCTCCAGGGTTTGCTTCACGGTCACGTCGTCCAGGGTCACATCGTTGACATTCCCAATGATCCAGCTGGTAAGGGAAGCCGCATCGCCACCGAAGGGTTCTTTGTAGGATGACTTGCATTTCTCCGCCGCCTTGTCCAACGCAAACCTGGCGCGACGGGCGGTCTCAATATCGGGCATGTATAGCTTCAGATCATTTTCATAACCGCTGAACTTGTCATCCACCGAAAGCATGATCAGCTTCTTGCCGTCATTCATTGCAACTGTAATGAACAGCCGGTCTCCGGTCACGTTGATCTTGCTGGCGGCCGGATTGACGTCGATCCAGTTGAATTTGTAGAAGTATTTCTTGCTGCTCTTCGCGTCCTTCTCTACCTGCGTAAGGCTGCACGAGCACTGTGCCTCAAACTCCTGGCCGATCTGCTTCGATCCGGTTGTGATTTCCCGCGTGAGGGATTTGAGTTGCTGCAATGCATCCTTTTCTGACGCGACTGCCGGCATATCCGCCTTTACTTTTTCTTCAGCCAGCGCCGCCGCCAGGGCCAGAACGGTCTTCAGGTCGCGGGCCTCATCCACGTTGTTGGTAACAATGGTCAGATCGTCAACGTAAGGCCTTACTTCGCCATTTCTGCGGGCTGCAATGTATTTCGCATTCTGCACTGTTTCGAAACGGATCGCAAACTTGTTGCCTGTGATCTTGTAGTTGATGGAATTCACATTGATATCGGCCAGGTTGAACGTGTAGACATCTTCTGCCGCTGTCTTTCCATTGGCCTCTGTCTGGGTAAGTTGCATGCTGCCAATGCGGTCACTCTTTGCCAGCGACTGCTTGTAGGTGGTCGTTCCCAGCTCTACATTCCTGATGTTGCCCGTGAGCCATGCAAGCGTCGCATCGTAGCCCGATAGCTTTAGCCGCTCCGCCATGATCTTCTCTGCCGGCCCGATAGCCTTCTTCACCGCCTCGCTGATCGCGCGCGCATTCTCGATGTCCTTCGAAAGAATGCTCACCTGGTCATCATAGGGCTGTACCTCTTCGTCCTTGTATACCTTCACCAGCTTTTGCTTGTTGCGCACCGCCAGCACCACGCTGATCATGTCCTTCTGCGTCTGCTCGCGCACGGCATACGGGTCGATATCGGACAGGTTGAACTCGTAAGCATACCTGACCTTGTTCCCTTTCTGGTCAGTCTCATCGTAGCTGTAGTGGATAACGGCCGGCTCGTGGAACGATACACTAGGTTCGTAACTCTTCGATGCCGTTTGCACCGGTACCACGAGTTGCTGCAGCTTCGTTACCGAAGCGCTGAGTTCTCCGGTTTGACCGAAGGCTTCCACGCTTAGTATAAGAGCACAGGCAGTCAGTACGTAAAGTGAAGTTTTCATGGATTTCTCTTAATCAGGTAAAGCTATTTATTTAAACGGATCATCACAGTGTAAAATGGAGATCAATCTTACATCCGGGGGTTTACCAATTCGGCTGTCAAATACGAGACAAAACGAAAAGGATCGTACTGTGACGGTATTTGGAAGAGAGGAGGATTGGTAGCCACAAAATCACAAAACCACTAAATACCACGAAGATGGTCTTGCCGGAAGTACTTGTATGTCGCCAACCTGGCAAGAGTGGAAATTCAGGAGTTGGGAGAATTGATTTGTCAAAATGATTTCAAATTTAGTAGTATTTTGTGCCTGCCGGGGTGTCTCTCATCAATGCAGGCAGGCCTTATTATTTTTGTGTAAAAAAGGTGCGACCTGCAAAGGCATCGAAAATACCCTTAGCCTTGAGACAACCGGAGGACGAATAGGGGAAATCAGGCGCTTCAATTTCTTTAGCGATATGAACCGGCTAAATGCGTATCCTTTGTTTATTTGCCTGGCAATGTTTCTATTGGTGTATTGCCGGCCTCAGTCCCCGGAAAAAGTGGTAACAAAATATTTTCCCCGATTTTATAAGGAAGGACACCGCGGAACGCGCGGACTTATGCCTGAAAATACGATCCCATCGATGAAGAAGGCCATCGACGACGGCGCCAACATCATCGAAGCGGATGTCCAGATCAGTAAGGATAAGCAGGTTATGGTCGCGCACGATCCCTATATCAATCGCGATTTTAGCTTGTTGCCGGATGGCGGGGAAATTCCGGAGGGGGACGCCGGAACGTATATCCTGTATCAGATGAACTATTCCGATATCCGGAAATTCGATGTTGGATCGAAATACCATGACGGCTTCCCGCATCAGAAGAAGATACCTGCCTATATTCCGTTGCTGGGTGAGCTGATCGACTCGGTTGAAGAATACACGGCACGAAAGGGATTGCCGGCAATCATCTACAACATAGAAATAAAATCCGATCCCGATCAGGATGGATTCTATCACCCGCATCCGGAAGAACTGGTAGCACTTGTTATGAATGTTTTAACGGAAAAGCAAATTGTCAACAGGTTCTACATTCAGTCGTTCGATGTCAGGCAGTTACAACAGGTTCATGAACGTTATCCGGAAGTTGTCACCGGATTTCTTACGGGCAACAAAGACGCATCGTTTGAAGATAACCTGAAGCGTATCGGATTTCAGCCGCAGATCTACAGTCCGCACTATTCGCTTGCCACGCCGGAACTGATTAAACAATGTCACGACCGCGGAATGAAGTTCGTACCCTGGACAGTAAACACTTCTGAAGAAATGAAGGAACTCATTAAAATCGGCGCAGACGGAATAATCACCGATTATCCCAACCTTCTCAGTGAGTTGAAGTGAAGGCGTAAGGAAAATCCTTTGTCAGGGCCTCACTTACCTTTGCCTTTTCCTTTCCCGCCTGAGTTACTCGCATGGGTACCTGCACCATTTTTTAACGCATGGAACTCGGCTGACCCGGGCTTGATACCGAGTTCCTTCGCTATTGCGCCCCAGCCTTTGCTCCGGTTGGCCTGGTATACGTTCACAACTTCCTCAACAGGCTTCCTGGTGATCCTGGAAATTTCCACAACCAGGTAGATGTCGCCGCCTTTCATGCCAAATTCTACCGACCATGAGTCGATCTTCTTTTCCGAAACATTGTAGCGCGTGCTGATATCGCTTTTGAAAAAGGAGTAATTCCCGCTGGCATCGTTGTCGATCTTGGCAAGCGTCACATTGAGCTGGGTGTCGCCGGTATTGTACTGGGCAAAAATGACGGACGGACCGCCAACGACAAGACAAAGTGTAAAGATTAGGTTCTTCATATTGGTGATTAAATTAAAAAATTGGGGTCTGTAAAAGCACAAGTTGTCCAAAACCAGGCACCGCGACATCTAATGGCCGATGAAACCACACCAAAATCGATTTACCGGCATTTTGGGGCGTCTTAAAGCCCTCCCGGTTACAGGGAATTTCAGCAATTTCAAGTGCCGGGGATTTTACCAACTAAAGATCCCCAATTCGAATTCCAGGAGGAGGATACTCATATGATTTAACCGGATAATTCGGGAGAATACTTCGCAACCAGCCTCCTGCAACTTTTGCCTTAAGCCCAGATACCGGGCATCGTTGAAGACACATGACTGGAACGACGGAAGATCATCTTAAATGAGAACATATACCTGAGGGCGTTCGCCAAAATCAGACATTGATAAACAGAGATTGAAGGCAAGAAATTGTCGGTGATAATACGAAACCTCGCACCCGTATCCCTGAAAAAAGGGAGGGATAAAATTACGCCTCGTGCTCCGCATCAAATACAGATGGCCCGCGTTTGCCGGAGTGGAAAATCATGTTATCTTTAGATAGTAGCGAATACGGATCCGTGGTCGCGGAATCCGGTGTCATGGACTTCCTGGTTCGATCATGCCCGTCATCGTTGCAAATGATACTGGAGCTTTCGCCTTCGCTCTGAGATCGGTGCTTATGCATTCATTATTCGGGAAAGAGATAATGCTACTAACAACCAATTCATACCATGGAAAACGGACAAACCCTTCAGGCGCAGACCCTTCCGGGGGAAGTGGTCCAGTCTCCCAAAAACGCGAAATTCGCTAACATCCTATCGGTCATCATCTTGATTGCCTTTGTGGCACTCATTATTTATATGATGACCAAACTGGCCTCCGATGAAACCTACTGGACGCGGGCGCTTTACCTGTTTGGCAGCGTTGAGGCGATTGCCTTTGCAGCAGCTGGTTATGTCTTCGGCAGACAGGTCAGCCGCGAACAGATCAACAAGGCGGAAGATCAGGCGGAGAGGGCAAACAATAATGCCCGGAATGCCCGACAGGCAGCAAGCGAACACCAGCATGAGGCAGACGTCTCTGTTACTAAACTGAATAGCATTGTTGCAGTCGTAAGGGCGGAGGCTGATAGCTTGGGTGCGACAGTACACACCGGCGAAGCGTCGGACATCCGCAGGCAGCAAGGCCCGGACATTCAAGCTGCACTGGAACGGCTGGCACGAACCGTCGAAGCAATTGGCAGATGAGTGTCCAACTTCCTCCTCGTCCGGGATGTATCGCTTCTACGTGATGCTGAATTTGATAACCCGATGGCGCAGCTGCATGGCAAAACGGTAAATCTGGCGCAACCGCGATGGCAACAGCTTCTAGGCTGCCTTGGGGGTCTGACTGCGATAGTTTTCATGGCCTTGTATGCACTGGCAGGCTGCACGCAAAAACCAAAGGCAGATGGCAGTGTGGTCATTTTGGCTCCTGGGCAAAAAACTGCTGATCGATCGATTCATTTTGCCCAGGTTAGAAAAAAACTGGATGCGATTGACCATGCAAGGCCTGACTAACCTGGGACTGCTGGGAATACTGGTCACAGGTTTTGCGTCCTTAGCTTTGCTTTCAAGAGGAAGAATTGAAGATGAAATGGCGTTGGAATCATTAGGACTGTCGCCGCTGTTGTCGATGGGATTCAATGAGGCACTTTTCTCCGTCAGAGGAGGCATTTGGATCGCTATTGCCGGAGCCATTATGTCATTCATAACGGAGGTATTGCAGGCACAGGAAGCACATCAGTATGGCGAAACCAGGATAACGTTCAATTGGCTCTATTGGGGATGTGCACTGTTCCTTTTACCAAAGGCCATTGCCATCGCTTGCCTGGCTATGCTGATATGGGATACCGGCTCCCAAATTCAGCAAACTGTTTCAGCTAACTCAGGTAAAACCTGAAACCGCTATCCTCAAATTAAACTGAATTGAAAATGCTTCCACTGCAATGCTGACGTATTGACAACCGCAATGACATGTTCACGAACTCAATTCTTTCCGGCTTGCAAAGCACAACTCAAGGGTGGCTGATCAGCGAGCGGGTTGCGATTGCGCATTGCTGTGTCCGCGCGCGACAGATGGAACTTGTGGCGGATACAGGCGGTTCAAGTCTCCGTTCCGGATATTCTTCCTGACCTTTTGTGCGAGTGAATATAAAGACCCGGGTTTCGTGCCACCATTTTTCAGCCAGTCCGACTTGTCATTCAGCAATCTTTTCTCAAAGACTTTCGAATACCTTCCGCTTTCATCCTTGTGGTGGTGACCCATAAAGCTTAGGTCAAGATACGGGTTGCGATAATGGCGACTGTAGAATTCGGAATAGCTGGCAAGGTTTGGTACAATGTATTTGGCATGCCCGAGTTCATGGCATAACAGCATCAGCGCGTTGTCGGTAGTCCAAATGTTGACCGACACCGAGAATTCACCGTACTCGGAGAGATTGG
>DATBVZ010000358.1:0-5032 GCA_036515095.1 Cyclobacteriaceae bacterium
AGCATCCTATTGGGCGAAGGAGCGCTCACCCAACGCCACAACTACTTCACAAAACGATAACTTAGTTTCAAAAGGAAAATATTCCTGGGGACGATGTTAAAAAGTTCGGTAGACATGGTTTCGAACGAGTGGTCGTTGAGGTGAAGGTCGCCGGTGCGGAATTGGGACCAGACTAAAAATATGGTCGAACCGGGAATATATTCCCAGCGCAAAACCATGTTCGAACGGAACTGCACGAAGTCAAAGTCGGGGTTGGAGAAGGAGTAATCCACCTGGCCATCGGCGGTCTCGTCGATCTCGTAAATGTCCGCGGGCTCATTGTAAACGATGTTGCCCGCTTCGAGCAGATGATAGCGGTCGAAATAATTCTCCGCCCTGGAGTCTGTTATGTATTTGAAGTTGCTGTACGACCCATTCGACGTGAAGGGTTGCCCGTAATACTGGATGGTAAGATCAGGGGTGATGTTGAGGTTAAGCCGTACGGTCATTGAAAACGTATTCTGGTCAATCCCTCCCATCACATACCTGGGCGTTCCGTTGAAGTCTTCCGTGGTAACATACTGCATTTCATTCTTAGTAGCCGTATAGGCGGGCTGGAGGGATATGCTAAGCGCATTCAACGGCTGGTATTCAAGCCAGACATAGACAGCGCTCTCATTTTTGTAATTATGCCGGCCGAACTGCAGGTCGTGTTCAAAGCCACCCGACAATTTCTTTCTGCGGTCGCTGTTGAAGTAATAGAACAGCGATGTAAGGGAGGGATAGATCAGCGCGGGACCTCCTCTCAGGTCGGTATTGGAAACCTGTTTCCATACGTGGGTGGATCCGGTTCCGGCGCTCATGAAATTTTTGAAGTTGAGGTGGGTGTTAAAGTTACCTCCGACGTAGGTGTTCCGTCCGCCAAAATCCCAGTTGGTCCATTGATTGACATTGAAAGCAAACGTCCGCAATATTTTCCAGGGCTTGAGCATCTGGTACCCCGACCAGAGGAACTGGTAGATCGCATCGGACTGCCGCATAAATCCCATGTCGTTCAATTCCGCTCCCGGTGTGCGGAATGTACTGCCCATCTGGAAGCGGATGTGCCCGTTCCCGCCTTTTCCGAATTTCAGGGTTCCGCTATAGCCGCTGAGCGAGGTGAGCGTGGAATCAACCCTGAGGTAATCGGCATCGGGACGCTGGTACAGGTGTTCCTGACTTTCCTGCGTACGTTTTATAGCCTCTTCCGTTCCATTTACCCGGCTCATAATGGCGTTGCCGCTGATGTACCAGGTTCTGTTTTTCCAGTTGTGGATAAAGTCAATTCCTCCGGTGTATGCCGATTTATGGAGGTAATGGAGGTGGTTTTCGTCCAGTTTCCGGTTTACGGAAGTGATCATGCCGCCGATCTGGGTATTGCCTTTGTTGAAGTCTTTCTGCACGCGTGTCAGAAAGTAATTGGTAAGCGGTTCTACGGTGATCTCCTTGCGGTCGTCACCGCTTGCGATCTCAGCCGTTTCTTTTTCCGTTAGACTCTCCAGCACACCGATGGAGAGCCCTTTCTTTGTTTTCCCGGTAAGTTTCAGCGCTCCGAGTATGGTGGTATTATCCGGAATGTCGGCATATTCGTTGTCGGCGAGGTCAGGATTGTATTGCGGCGCGTGTCCGATGCGCCGGGAATAAAACAGGTTGTCGCTGTTGTGATCACCCCATGCGATGGATTGCGAGAGCGGGAAGTCCATAATGTTCTTTCCTTCGATAAAAAAGGGCCGGCGTTCGGAAAAATAGTTTTGAAAGCCGGTCAGGTTGACTACGGAAGGATCGGCTTCGACCTGTCCGAAATCGGGATTGATGGTGAAGTCGAGGGTCATGTTGCTCGTTATTCCGATCTTCCCATCTAGTCCGGCGTTAAAACCCCGGCGGAACCCGGTAGCATATGGGTTTCCTTCTTCCTTCTCAAAGGTTTCAAATCTGCCTACAACGTAGGGTTGTATTTCCAGTTGCTTCTGAGGCTTAATGCCCTGAAGTCCGTGCATCTCTCCAAAGAGGTGCACCCATCCCGGCGCGTTTCGGGGAACATACTGCCATGTGGATATTTCATCTTTGGCGAAATGACGTCGTTGGATCTGGATGCCCCAGACAAGCTCTTCTTTTTCGGCAAACCGAAGCTGGCTGAGTGGGATCCTGATTTCCGCGATCCATCCTTTGTCGTCAATGGAGGTTTTAAAATACCAGATGGGATCCCAGTTGCTGTCCCAGTTATCCCCGTTACTGGTTATCGCTTCGTCTCCCTTGACTCCGGATACCGATGCGGTAAACGACCATGCAGTGAGGTGGTCGAGGTAGCTGTCGATCTCTACTTCCACCCAGTCTCCTTCAAAGCCGTCGCGTCGTGACATGCGGCGTATGATTTTGGCGGGGTCGTCAAAAGCCCGGATTCCGACGTAGAGATTCTTTTCGTCGTAAAGGATCTTGAACTGTGTTTGTTGTGACGGCGACTTACCCGCATCCGGAAACCGTTGTAAGAAGTTGCCGCCCCATTCCACCAGTTCCCATGCAGGGTCATCCATCTTGCCGTCAATAACAGGTGGATCGTTGGCCGCCCTCTTAGTGATGTACTGTTTTTTCAGCAGAAGAAGCGAATCCGTTATAACCGAATCGGCCTGGAACGCGGCCAGTGGTTTTGCAAATACCAGCAGGAGTAGCGCAAGCAATGATGACACGGCTACGCGCAAGGGTTTTGGAGGGGATGGAATGAAATGGTTCACTTGTTTGCAATAGACCCGGAATTGCGGCTGGGGGCTGCATGTCCGGGCTGATTTTTTATTTTCAAGCATCCGGTCAGACTGATCAACGCTACCCTGAAATCCCCAATACCGCCGGTCCGGGAAACTGTCCGTTCAACTAAGCGTTCCCATCCGGCACACTGATCGCATCGTACCTGATGCCAATAACGTTAACTGGTCGCTAAAGGGTATGCCGATGTATGATTATTAATACTTCTGATGTTTGAGGAGGTTACAGGGGGTAGAGGTATATGTATAAGGGGTTCACTTTTGGTGAGTCTGTTGCCCCGGCGGTCTGGTTTCACGCAAGCGTCAAATTTATTTTGCCTACTGCCGATTGCCTACTGCCGATTGCCTCCTGCTCCCTACACCCTTCCCTTCCTCATTTCGCTGTGCTTCCGGCTATAGAGAAAGTAGATAACCATACCTAATGCCAGCCACACGAAGAGCCGCATCCAGTTTTCCCATCCCAGGCTGAGCATCATTCCCAGGTTGAAGATTATTCCGAGCGGGGCGATAATGAAGAGGTAAGGAACTCTGAACGGGCGGTTAACGTCCGGTTGACGGTAACGCATAAGCAGCACGGCGATACAGACCATAACAAATGCGAACAGGGTTCCGATGTTGACAAGCTTTGCAATCGTCTCAATGGGTATCAGTCCTGAAGTCAGGGCCACCGCGCCCCCGATCAAAGCTGTTCCCCGGTAAGGGACCCGGGTTCGCGGGTGCAGTTCTGCAAAAATTCGCTTCGGCAGCAAACCGTCTTTGGCCATGGCCAGGAACAGGCGTGATTGGGCGAGCATCTGCACCAGCAGCACGGACGTTAGTCCCGCGACAGCAGCGATCGAAATTAGCCAGACCGCCATGTTCAGTCCGTAGTCGGAAAAGGCGGCGGCGAGAGGCGCCTTCACATCCATGTCGGTATAGTTCACCATCCCGGTGACGACGAGCGACACGGAGATATAGAGTACCGTACATATGAGCAGGGACACCAGGAGGCCAAACGGTACATCCTTGCGGGGATTGCGGGCCTCACCTGCCTGGGTGCTCACGGCATCAAATCCGATGTAGGCAAAGAAAACGTACGCAGCGCCGGCCATGATCCCGGCATAACCGTAAGCCATTATTCCCTGGCTGTTGAGGGCGCGCGCCGGAATAAAAGGATCCCAGTTATCAACATTGATGTAGAAGGCTCCCGCAATAATAACAAAGAGAACGACACCAACTTTCAGTATCACGATTATCAGGTTCGTACTCGCCGCTTCTTTGATCCCGCGCAACAGAATGTACGTGATAAGAAGGCAGGCGGCTATGGCCGGAAGATTGATCGCTACCGGCAGTCCGAAGACAGTAGGAAGCCCGATTGAAGAATATTGCGTACTGAGTTCTGCAAGGGTGCCGTCTGCCGTCGCGTCCCGCATCAGCATGCGGGCCGTATAAAGGTCGTTGGTTAGCCATAAGGGAAAATGCACATTAAAGAGATCCAGTAACTTCAGAAAGTAACCGGACCAACCTACCGCTACAGTTGAGGAAGCCATCGAATATTCCAGGATGAGATCCCAACCAATGATCCAGGCGAACAATTCGCCGACGGTGGCATACGAATACGCATAGGCTGATCCTTCGACCGGGATGATCGAAGCAAATTCAGCATAGCAAAGGCCCGCAAATGCACAGCCCATCCCCGCAACTACGAACGAAAGCGCCAATGCCGGTCCCGCGAAATCCTTGGCAGCCAGGCCAGTCATTACGAAAATTCCTGCCCCGATCACAGAGCCTACCCCCAGCGCGGTCAGGGACCACTTGCCCAGTACGCGTTTCAGCCCACTGCGCTGCATATCACTTTCGTACATGGCCAAGGTCTTCCTGGCTTTCCATTGCTGATTCATATGGGCGGTTTAAGGATTAATCTTTCCTGGTCCTGTTTTCTGAACATGCAATGATAAGATTATTTTTCTTTTTTTTGACTTGAACACTCCCTAAAATGGGGTGTATAGGTATATCCTCCTTGGCACGACCATAAAACGATCGTTGAATACGGCATAATGGATTTGAGGAGAAGTGGCTAACATGAGCGAGTATCCAGGCCCGGAGGGCTTAATCTGAGTAACGGAATCAACTTGAACACCCGAACCTGGCTGCCAGGCAGGCACGTAAACACCTAAGCACTTTTGTCGTCGCTTCGCTCTTCTTTATTGGCGTGTTCGGAAGTAATGTCGGGGGAAGCCATTCCGCGCTTTACGAATTCATATTTCGAGTCGACGAAT
>DATBVZ010000359.1:0-2802 GCA_036515095.1 Cyclobacteriaceae bacterium
CCCGTTGTGTCTCTAAAGCCTCAACCGGCTTTGCAGTATCACACAACCGGAAACCGCCTTCGGGTGAAGGAGGGCCTGCTGTCTGCCCTGATCCTGCAACTGATTCTGCTCCGGATTCCTCTCTTAACTTTTTTCCCTGGACAGCATTGTTTCTATCCCAGTGTAAAACCATTGCCAAAAAACGGTTGGTTGTAGTGGCGCTTGCCTGTTGCTTTATAAAGTGCATTGGCCAATGATGCAAAAACAGGCGGGAATGCAGGTTCACCCAAGCCCGTCGGATCAATTTCATTTTTCACAAAATGCACGTCAATGGTCCTCGGTGCTTCACCCATTCTGATCAACCGGTATTGGTCAAAGTTATTCGCTTCAGGAACACCTTGTCTGAACGTCAGGGCGCCGAACATCGCATTGCCAATTCCATCCACGATTGCACCCTCGGTCAGGTTGGTGGCAGCATCAGGGTTCACCACTATTCCGCAATCAACAGCACAGGTCACTTTTTCTACTCTTGGTTTGCCGTTCTCCATCACCAGGTCCAATACCTGGGCAGCATAGGTATTATGGCAAAAATAGGCGGATACGCCCCGATGAGTACCCGGATTTTCCTGCCCCCAGTTGGATTTGGCTTTTACCAGTTCCAGCACCCCTGCATAGCGATCGGGCTCATAATCGTTGTCCTCGCCAACGGGATTATTTTTGGCCCTTTTCAAAAGCTCAAGGCGAAACTCAATGGGATCCTTGCCGGCAGCCTCCGCCACTTCGTCCAGGAACGACTGTTCCGCCGCTGCCATGAAATTGGATCTTGGCGCCCTGAATGACCCAACCGTTATGTTAGACGCTATTGTCCAATCCTCAGCAAGATAATTATCCACAGCTCCTGCAGGAAACCTGTTGGCAGCAAGCGGACTTTCCGGAATGCCGCCGGCCTTTACGTGAAAAGCGATCAGGTTATTGTCCGCATCTAATGCAGCCCGATACGTTGCATGATAGGTGGGGCGATATATGCCGGAAGTCATGTCGTCTTCGCGCGTGTAGATAAGTTTAACAGGCGCATTCATTTTTTGGGAGATGAGCGCTGCTTCCACCAGCCAATGCGCGTACGACCGTCGTCCGAATCCTCCTCCCAGGCGTGTCATCTTTATATCGATCTTGTCAAGTGGTAAGCCGAGCCGTGCCGACAATGTTTTTTCTGTGTACTCCGGTTTCTGCAATGGTCCGGCTAACTCAGCCTTTTCTGCCGTCACGTGAGCAAAAAAGTTCATCGGCTCCATGCAGTTGTGGGCAAGGAAAGGAGCTGTATACGTGCGTTCTATGACCTGTGCAGCATTCTTAAAGGCCTTCTCCGGGTCTCCATCTTTACGACGTACATTTCCGGGCTTGGCCGCCATTTCCGCCATACGCGACATGTGGTCGGTAGTGCTCTCATGCCCTGAGGGAAAAAATATAGTCTGAGTTCCTCCCGAGGAACTTCGTATTTCCGTATAGTCGGAGAAGGGTTCCCATTCGACTTTCAGCGACTTCTTTGCATTCAGCACTTCCCAGGTTGTGTTACCCACCACAACCACCAGTTCGGTAAAGGTACAAGTATCAAAGTATTGCCTCTCGTAATCATCCTGCAAGGTCTTGATAGTAAACACATCCTTAATGCCGGGCATAGGCCTTACTTCCGAATCGTCCAGGGACTTCAGTTTCAGCCCGAACGCCGGTGGGTGGGTGATCATGGCGATAAGCATCCCCGGCCGGTGGTAGTCGATCCCGAACAATGGCTCTCCTTTTACGATCTTTTTTCCGTCTGCATTCTTTTTGGAAGTGCCAATAATTTTGAAGTCCTTCTTATCCTTAAGTAGTACATCTTTGGGCACAGGAATTTGGGCTGCGGCCGAAGCCATTTCTCCATAGCCCGCAGACTTACCGCTCTTCTTGTGATGCAATACACCGGCCTCAGTAGTGATCTCTTCTGCCGGCACCTGCCATGCCTGTGTTGCTGCCTGTCGCAACATATGCCTTGCGGTGGCGCCCGCCATACGAAGACTCTGCCAACCCTGCCGGATTGCCTGACTGCCACCAATAAATTGACGGGTATACAAATTCGTATTGAGAGGCGCCTGCTCCACAATTACCGCTTTCCAGTTCGCATCAAGTTCCTCAGCCACAATCATGGGCATTGAGGTTTTCACGTTCTGTCCGCCTTCAGGATTTGGTGACATGATAGTAATAAGGCCGTTGTCGCCTATTTTCAAAAAGCCGTTCAGTTCAAACCACTCTTTGGGAAGGGTCAATGCCTCTCCCGGTGCAGGCTCACATCCGGCCAACCAGCTAAAGCTAAGCATCATACCCCCGCCTGCCAGCGCAGAGACCTTTAAGAAAGATCTTCGGTTTATGGTTGTTTTTACCAGTGTCATTGGCTGAAAAGTTTAGAGTGACTGAGATTTAGCGGCTGTTTTGACAGCGGCTCTTATTCGGAGGTAAGTACCGCAACGGCAAAGGTTTCCGTTCATGGCTGATTCGATTTCCTCATCACCTGGATCGGGATTGTCTTTCAGGAAGGCCGCAGCAGTCATGATCTGACCCGTCTGACAGTAACCGCATTGGGGCACATCATGTTCAAGCCAGGCTTTCTGCACCGGGTGATCGCCGTTTTCCGAAAGCCCTTCAATGGTAGTGATGGCTTTGTCGCCCACTGCAGAAACGGGAAACTGACAGGAGCGCATGGCCACTCCATCGATATGGATGGTACAGGCGCCACATTGGGCGATACCACACCCGTATTTGGTGCCAACAAGATTTAAGTGTTCCCGTAAT
>DATBVZ010000360.1:0-5288 GCA_036515095.1 Cyclobacteriaceae bacterium
TTCACCGTATTCTTCATCCGTTGCATATGCTGCGCAGCAACGGCCGTTTTCCAGTGCATGTACTGATCCACCATATCGTCAGAAGCAGATTCGTCAGGAATAGGTTGCCCTGTAGTCTTACGGTACGATTCCCGGCAGCGCTCGCAATAGCAAATGCCTCCTACGCCGATGCTGTTGTGCCAGATACCATCCAGTGAATAGTTGGTCAGCAGGTAACGGATGAATTCTTCTGCATGCTCAGTGCGGTGATAGCCGGTGTAGCAAGACTGATACAACGCTGGCCTGGTATAGTTTAATTGCATAGGATCGCCTGCCTGGTCGCGGCTAAACCAATCCGGAAATTGCCTGTAAATCTTTTCCTCAACGCCCCGAAAATCAACGCGCCCTATCACTCGGATATTCGACGCCTTACAGGCCAGGGTGATTTCCCTGAGCAGGTCACCCTTGCCCACGAAGGGATTGATATTATTTGCGGGCAGCGGATTCTGAAAAAAATCGACAATACCACCGGCATTGACTACCAGCGTATTGCATCCGGACTTCAGCATATACTGAACAACGGCATTCGCATCGTAATCCCGGGCGTCCGGCTCGCGGAGTACGGTCTGAAGTATTCGCAGGGGCCGTTGATACCACAACCGTTCGGTTTGGACCCGAACAGGCTGTTGAATGGTTGCCTGGCCCACAACCGGCAGGGACACCACAGCACTTCCTGCAAGGGCGCCTAACTGGATAAAATTTCGTCGGTTCATGTCGAAAAATGTTTGATGTGCCTGTCTGCCTTGCGCCTGCTACACCCCCATATCACTGCCCGTGTGCACTAGTGCACATGATTTGAAGGTAATTAAAAAAAGCCCTTCATTATCCCTGGGGTTGACAAAAATGCGAACTCTTAAAAAAATAAAAGTAAATTAACGACGGTGGTTTTGATACCACTCAAGTAATAATTGTCATACCTCTCATTTCCTGATTTATCCATTTCCTATTTTGCGAAGTTCTTATTTTGAAAAAGTGCGATTTGGAATGAAAGCTGTTCGCAGGTTCGTTGTTATTTGGGTGTTGTGCATTTTTTATGGCTCACCGGCAGTGGCTCAAAAGATAAACAGCGGGTACAAACTACACATGAAAAGGGCCACTTCGCCCATCCGCGTCGACGGTGTGCTGGATGAGCAGGCCTGGCTTGACGCTGAAGTGGCAACCGATTTTTACATGGTACTCCCGATGGACACCAGCCGCGCGGAGGTCCGGACGGATGTAAGGATGACCTATGACGATAACAACCTGTATCTTATTGCCACCTGTTTTCATAAGTTACCCGGGCGTTATATCGTAGAGTCCCTGAAGCGGGATTTTGTTTTTGGCAACAACGACAATTTCCTGGTGTTTATTGATCCTTTTGACGATCAGACCAACGGATTTTCGTTCGGCGCGAATGCGGCTGGAGCCCAATGGGATGGAATAATGTACGAAGGGTCTAAAGTTGATCTGAGTTGGGACAACAAATGGAGTTCGGAGGTAAAAAGCTATGACGACAGATACATCTTTGAAATGGCTATCCCGTTCAAAACCATTCGTTACAAGAAGGGGATCACCAACTGGGGCGTGAACTTCAGCCGGCTGGATCTGAAGACGACGGAGAAATCGAGCTGGACCCCGGTTCCGCGTCAGTTTCCGACAGCCGCTTTGGCCTATACCGGCACGCTGGTGTGGGATCAGCCTCCGCCTTCTGCCGGTTCAAACATTTCGCTGATACCCTATGCGCTGGGTGGGGTTTCCAGGGATTTTGAGAACAACGTACCCAGCGAGTATCGGCATGAATTCGGAGGAGATGCAAAAATTGCCATTACCTCGTCATTAAACCTTGACCTTACTGTAAACCCGGACTTTTCACAGGTTGATGTAGATGACCAGGTAACTAACCTTGACAGGTTTGAGCTTTTTTTTCCGGAGAAGCGCCAGTTCTTCCTGGAGAACGGAGACCTGTTTGCCAATTTCGGATACGAGACTATCCGCCCGTTTTTTTCAAGACGGGTTGGCCTGGGTGTGCCCATACAGTTTGGCGCCCGGCTTAGCGGTAAGATCAGCCAGAACTGGCGCATAGGGGCGATGGACATACAGACTGATGCAGTGGATTCGTTGGGACTTCCGGCGCAGAATTTTGCGGTCCTTGCCATTCAGCGGAAGGTGTTCGCACGGTCCAACATAGGATTCATTTTCATCAATAAAGAATCGATAAATTATCAACTACCGGATGAGCCGGAAGTCCCGGTCTATTCAGCCTACAACCGGAATATTGGCCTGGAATACAACCTCGCATCCTCCACCAATTTCTGGACAGGAAAGGCATTGGTCTTCAGATCGATAAGTCCCGGCGCGGGCGATAGGGCGATCACTCACGCAGCCAACCTCAGGTATGCAACCCGGAAATGGGATATCTCATGGAGACACGAATATGTCGGATCGGATTATAATGCGGAAGTGGGATATGTTCCCCGAAAAGGATATGTCAGGATCAACCCGGAGATCATACACACCTTCTTTCCAAACAGCATCGATATCCTGAGCCATGCACTGAAAGTGAATAATTCTGCCTACTTCGATGAATCCATGAAGCAGACAGACTACAGGAGCATGTTCGCGTATATGATAACCTTCAGAAGCAGGAGCACCCTCAGCGGGTGGGTATCGCCAAACTACGTAAAGCTCTTGCGGCCGTTTGATCCGACCAATACAGGGGGTGATACCCTGGCAACGGGATCGGAATACCGTTGGATGGAATATGGCGCGGAGTATTTCTCGAAGCCGCAGAGCTTGTTTACGTTCAGCGCTTCGGTGCAATTCGGCGGTTATTTTAACGGCGACCGCTTCCGGCTGACCACCGAAGCCGGCTACCGGTTCCAACCCTATGTGAAGATAGGCATCCGGTCGACGTATAATGATATAGTATTGCCGGAACCCATGGAGCACGTGGATCTCTGGCTCGTGGGCCCCCGTATCGACGTAACGATGACGAATAAGTTGTTCTTCACCGCTTTTGCACAGTACAACGAGCAGCAGGACAACTTCAATCTGAATACCCGCTTCCAATGGCGTTATCGTCCGGCGTCAGACTTCTTCATAGTCTATACCGATAACTACCTGCCTGGCGGCGTGGTGAAGAACCGGTCACTGGTACTTAAGCTGACTTATTGGTGGAATATTTAGGTCGTAAAGTCATTCCTGCGAGTTGTTTATTGTCTACGGTTTCATCACCAAACTTCATTTGTGTCACCGTATATTCGTCAAGCCATTTCCTTCGCTCCATACACCTCACCCATCTTCTATTGTGCGGCCGAACATTCAGAATGCCCTCTCCTTCTCCTTTACCTTTGCAACTTTCCGGATTTTGGTTTGGATATTGCGCAAGGAGAAGTGTTCAGCCCCGCTCGATAGTGGATGGGGGTGAGGTGAGGGTTTGGGGCTCATCACTGGTTTGCTGAATTGGAATTTCCCCTTAGTAGAATTGATACCGGGCATCTCAAACGCATTTGAGAACCAATTACCCGGTTCTTGCCTTTAGAAAGTAAATGAGAAAGGTTGAAGCGATATCGTAACCCGTTCCGGAATCTGCAGGTTGACCAAAATCATGTTTAGGGAATTTCCTGTGGCCGATATTGGTGATGAATAAACAACAAATATGGAGTTTATAGACTACTATAAGATCTTGGGTATTGGTAAAGATGCCAGCGATAAGGAAATCAGGAACGCCTACCGGAAACTGGCCCGGAAGTATCATCCCGACCTCAACCCGAACGACAAGGAGGCAAATAAGAAATTCCAGCAAGTCAATGAAGCCAATGAGGTGCTTAGTGATCCTGAAAAAAGGAAAAAGTACGATCAATACGGCAAAGATTGGAAGCACGCCGAAGAATTCGAGCGCGCATCAGGGGCGCAGCGAACCTACCGGCAACCCCGGGAAGAGCCGTTTGGCGGGGATTTCGGCGGCGGCCACTTTTCCGATTTTTTTGAGGCCATGTTTGGCAGGCAGGGGAGTTCAGACCGCGGAACGCAGGTCAGGTTCAGGGGAGAAGATTTTCACGCGGAGCTGCAATTAAGCCTCCGCGATGCGTATCAGACACATAAGCAGACGCTTAACGTCAATGGGAAGAAAATCCGCATAACCGTGCCCGCCGGTATTGAAAATGGCCAGACGATCAGGATCAAGGGTCATGGGGGGGCGGGAATAAATGGCGGCCCCGATGGCGACCTTTACATCACTTTTGATATACCAAATGACCCTGCGTTCAAAAGGGAGGGGAGTGATCTGTACACCACGAAAGAGATTGGCCTCTACACCGCGATGCTGGGTGGCGAGATAACCCTTGACACGCTAAAGGGAAAAGTAAAACTCCCGGTACCCCCGGAAACCCAGCCTGGTACCAAGGTCAGGCTTAAGGGCCAGGGTTTTCCCCGCTACAGGCAAGAGGGTTCTTTCGGGGATTTGTACGTGACCTATTCGGTGCGCATTCCTGCAAACTTGTCGGAAAAAGAAAAGGAATTGTTGCTGGAATTATCGAAACTTAGAGACTAAAGCATTGCCATGGATCGCGAAGCGTTGATATCCCTGGAGGAATTTTGCAGGCACCACGAGATTGAGATTACGTTTATTCAATCCTTGCGGGAATGTAACCTCATTGAAGTTGTCGTTGTCAGCGACCAGCCCTACATCCGTTCCGGCCAGCTGCCACGGCTGGAAAAAATGGTAAGACTCTACTACGATCTCGACATCAATCTCGAAGGAATTGAAGTAATCAACGGGCTCCTCGAACGCATTGAAAATATGCAAAAGGAAATCGGCACCCTCAGGAACAGACTAAACCTTTTTGATGAGGGATAAAAATGTGTTTACGTGTTGGGGTGTTTATGTGTTTATGTTAGTGCGTTGAATCAATACCGACTGCTGAATACTGAATACCTTATACCCCTATACCTTTATACCCCTATACCTTATACCCCTATACCCTTATAATATACCTAATCTACCACCTATCAATCTCCCCCTCACAGCGCTCCAAACTGTTTCAGGTACTTCTCCGAGTTGAGCCTGACATTTTCAGCGGGGTTCATGGAAAGTGATTTTTTAAAGTTCTTGATGGCATTTTTCTCGTCGCCTTCGAGTGCATAGGCTTCACCCAGGCTGTCCCAGACGTTTGCACTCTTGGGATAGCGCGTGGTATTCATGGTCAATATGCGAATAGCCTCATCGTGATTGCCTTGCCCAATCAATTGATATCCGTAATTATTAAGTT
>DATBVZ010000361.1:0-5486 GCA_036515095.1 Cyclobacteriaceae bacterium
CAACCGGTATGCATACGACCAGATGCTCGTTGAAAAAGACATCACTTTCTACTCACACTGCGAACATCATTTTGTCCCCATCTATGGCAAGGCTCACGTCGGGTATTTCTCCTCCGGCAAAGTGATCGGCCTCTCGAAGATTAACCGGTTTGTCCAGTATTTTGCCAAGCGGCCGCAAGTTCAGGAACGCCTCACTATGCAGATCGGCAGGGAATTGCAGCGCGTGCTGAACACCGAACACGTGGGTGTTGTTGTGGATGCCAATCACATGTGCGTCGCCTCCCGCGGCGTCGGCGATACAAACAGCAGGACAGGGACGGCCTATTTTTCAGGGAAATTCAAGGACGAAAACATAAAGCGGGAGTTTCTCAACTATATCAATAGTAAATAAACCGCATAATCCATACATAAAAGTATTTAAATGGCTATTTTCGTCTACATCGTACGGAATAACCGCGCCTTTTATGTCCCTGGAGCAGGATATACAGCAAAAGACATTTCGTAGTGAGTACCATAAGGCGCTTCTCAACGTGATCTACACGCACAATGTCATCATCAATGATATCAATGGATTTTTTAAACACTACGACATAACCCGCCAGCAATACAACGTACTGCGAATTCTCCGCGGCCAATCTCCGGAACCAGCCACCGTACAACTGATCCGTGACCGGATGCTCGATAAAATGTCAGACGCCTCCCGGATCGTGGAGCGGCTGCGCGTCAAGGAGCTTGTCGACCGCACACTGAGCACAGAAGATAAGCGAACCGTCCGCATTACCATCACCGACAAAGGCATCGGATTACTGGAGTTAATGGAGACGTGCATCGAAGACCTTGAGAAAGGAATCCGTAACCTTACCGAAGGAGAAGCCCAGCAGCTCAATGAGTTGCTGGATAAAATCCGGAACAGGACGTCCGGAAGGGGATGAGGGCCATCCGCAGAACAAAATAAATTATTAGCTTTGCGCCGCTAATTAGACGTTTTATGGTATTCGACTTGGACATGATCCGGGCTGTTTATGAGAACATGCCGGCAAAAATCAGCAACGCTAAAAAAGTTACCGGACGGCCGCTCACGCTTTCCGAAAAGATCCTGTATGCACACCTGCACACCGGGCAGTCGCCCGAAAATTTTCAGCGGGGAAAATCGTACGTCAACTTCTCCCCTGATCGTGTAGCCATGCAGGATGCCACGGCACAGATGGCACTTCTCCAATTCATGTCTGCCGGGATACCCAAGGTAAGGGTTCCCTCAACGGTCCACTGCGACCACCTGATCCTGGCCAAGGATGGAGCCAGGGCGGATCTCATAGAATCCCTAAGCGCCAGCGGTGAAGTATTCAATTTTCTGGAATCGGTATCCAACAAATACGGCATCGGCTTCTGGAAGCCAGGAGCCGGTATCATTCACCAGGTGGTGCTGGAGAACTATGCATTTCCCGGAGGCATGATGATCGGTACCGATTCCCATACGGTGAACGCAGGCGGACTGGCCATGGTAGCGATAGGCGTGGGCGGAGCGGATGCCGTAGACGTGATGTCCGGCATGCCCTGGGAATTGAAGTGGCCGAAGCTCATCGGGATAAAACTTACCGGAAAACTCAGCGGCTGGACCTCTTCAAAAGACGTGATCCTGAAAGTAGCGGGGATCCTTACTGTAAAGGGGGGAACCGGGGCAATTGTTGAGTACTTCGGTCCGGGTGCCAGGACCCTTTCCTGCACCGGCAAAGGAACCATTTGCAACATGGGCGCCGAAATTGGCGCCACTACCTCGGCCTTCGGATACGACGATAAGATGGCCGAATACCTTCGTGGAACCGGCCGTGCTGAAGTTGCACGCCTGGCCGACAAGATCCGGGACCATCTCACGGGCGACCCGGAAGTGTATGAAAATCCGGAGCGGTATTTTGATCAGGTGATCGAAATTGATCTCTCCACCCTTGAACCCCACGTGAACGGACCGTTCACACCCGACAGAGCGATACCCCTGTCGCGTTTCGCTGATGAGGTCCGGAAAAACGGCTGGCCGGAGCGCCTGGAAGTTGGGCTTATCGGGTCATGTACGAATTCCTCATACGAGGATATCACACGCGCAGCCTCGCTCGCCAAACAGGCTGTGGATAAGGGGCTCAAAGCAAGAGCGGAATTCACTATTACACCGGGGTCCGAGCTGGTGCGGTTTACCGTCGACCGCGACGGATACCTGGGCATCTTCGAAAAGATGGGAGGAGTCGTGCTGGCCAATGCCTGCGGTCCCTGCATCGGTCAGTGGGCAAGACATACCAACGACCCCGAACGCAGGAATTCCATTATCACCTCCTTTAACCGGAACTTTGCCAAACGCAACGACGGGAATCCCAATACCCATGCCTTTGTTGCCTCACCGGAGATCACTACGGCATTTGCAATCGCCGGCGACCTTACCTTCAATCCGGTAACGGATGCGCTGACAAACGAAAATGGCGAGGCGGTAAGGCTGGATGAGCCTGTGGGCGTTGAGTTTCCGCCGCAGGGTTTTGCCGTAGGGGATGCAGGATACATTGCACCTGAGGAGGACGGAAGATTGGTTGCCGTGAGCATTAATCCGGAGTCGAAAAGACTGCAGAAGCTGGAGCCCTTCAGCGCCTGGAACGGGAAGAACCCAGCGGGCATGAAACTGCTCATAAAGGCAAAAGGAAAGTGCACCACAGACCACATTTCCATGGCCGGGCCCTGGCTTCGGTTCAGGGGTCACCTCGACAACATATCCAACAATACCCTCACCGGTGCCGTGAACTACTTCAATGACCAGACCGACAGCGTGAAGAATCAGATCACCGGTGAATACGGTCCCGTACCTGCAACGCAGCGCTCCTACAAAGCCGCAGGAATATCAACCATTGTCGTCGGCGATCACAATTACGGTGAGGGCTCTTCACGGGAACATGCGGCCATGCAACCGCGTCATCTTGGGATCAAGGTGATCCTGGTAAAATCGTTCGCGCGCATTCACGAAACGAACCTCAAGAAGCAGGGCATGCTGGCGCTGACCTTTGCTAACGAGTCAGACTATGACAAGATACTGGAAGACGACACCATAGACATACCTGACCTCACGGAATTTGCGCCTGAAAGGCAACTTACGCTTGTCCTCCATCATATCAATGGAACCAGCGACACCATGAAGGTCAACCACACCTACAATGCCAGCCAGATCGAGTGGTTTAAGGCAGGCTCAGCGCTAAACCGGATGGCGCTGCAATTTGAGATCGACAAACAATCCGCCCTACCTAAGTCCCGGGTGACTGCCCGCCGCCCAAAGTCACTAACGTCGGTGTCAAGTCAACCTTCATCGCGAAGGGACGACGTTCCGATTTCCGGCAAAAAGACAGCGGCGAAGAAGCGGGCATCGGGAACAAAGAAGCAAAAATCGGGAGCGAAATCAGCGGGAATAAAACCCGCACATGAAGTGGCCCGGAAATCAGCCGCCGGGAAAATGGCAAAAAAAGTCGCACGGAAGAAGACAATCAGGAAACCGGGAACCAAAGCGCCGGCAAAGCGGAAAACAGGTAGCGTTGCAAATTCAAAGACCAAAGGCGCAAACAAGGCAAAATCATCGCGACCGGGAGGCAAACTGAAGACCCGAAAATCAACGGGGAGAAGAAGGAGGTTATAAGGATTAGAGGGTCAAGGATAGTAGGGTGGTAAGTGCGTGGAGTTTCTTCAATTCTTCAACCTGCCTGCCCTGCTGATGACCGGCGCGAGGCAGGCAGGCCCTTCAACCTTATTTCACCTTGACCTGGACGGTAACGTAAAAATTTCTTCCGTCGGAAGGGAGGATACCAGGTCCCGGGTATCCTGCTGCACGCCGGGTAAAATACATGGCATCGGCAATATTGTTGATGCCGCTTTCAAGGGTAAGTAAGCGGTACGTGTAACGGAGGGAAACATCCATAACGTTGTAGGAAGGGATAAGTCCTTCTACTGCCGACGGGGTATACTTCGCATTCGAGGCGTCGCTGAATTGCCGGGCAGTAAATGCACTTTGATACGTTACCTGCAGATCCTTCCATTGCCAGGTGAGTCCTGCTTTTACATTATACCGGGGGACCAGCTCCACTTCTTTTCCGTCTATGGCCGACTCGGCGCTGTTGAGGTAGACCGCATCAATCAATGCCACATTACCGAATACGATAAGTTTGTGCTGCTGTCCCGGATGGTTCCCACCGGACAACAGATCATACTGCCCGAAAGCCTCCAACCCGATGTGCCTGGAGTCAGCAATGTTGGTTCGGTAACGGTAAATACGGTAATTGTTTTCATCCACCTGCAGGACCGATCCGATGCGGCCATCGTAACGCAAATAGAAAACGCTGACATCAAAATTGTAGATGCCATCACGCCCGCCCCGTATGCCAAGATCCGCGTTGAAGCCCTTTTCGTCGCTGATCTCCGGGTCAACCGTTAGATTGGGGTTGATCACCCGGATGTCATTGAAGTTTATGGCGCGGTAATTCCGGGAAAAATTACCATAGAGTTCCAGCTGTTGGTTCGGCCGGTAGCTCATCCCTGCTCCGGCAATAATAAAGGAGCGAATCCTGTCCTTATCTTCATAGACCAGGAAGGAAGAGTCTTCCGCAATACCCGTATCCGGATTGGGGCGCAACACCTTGTCCTGGTAGTATCCGTGCGCCCTTGTCTGGATCCGTTCCAGGCGAATCCCGGGTGTCAGACTGAATTTGTCTGATAAATTGAAGATGTTCTCGGCAAAGACGGAGACATTGTTTCCGGGAAAATCATAGTCTGAGCCTTCCAGCTTTTCAGGATGAAGAAAATAGAATTCAGGATCACTGCCATCCGGTCCCAATCCCTGACGCCGGTAGGTAAGCCCGTAATAGTACCTCGAACCGACCACCAGCGCCGCAGGATTTTTTACGAGGTGATAGTGGTGAACTACACGCAGCTCCGCACCAACATTTTGAAATTCATCGGCAAACAAATCGCGTTCTCCGTTGTCGTCAATGCGATCAATGCGGCCGAGATTTCCCAGCGCATGACGGCTGCCAAGAAGCCCAAACACGCGGGCATTCAGTTTCCAATGGTCAGATAACCGGTAATCAGCCAACACGGCCATCAAGTTCCAGTTGACTTTAAACCAGTTCCTGTCCCGGATGGATTGCCGCGGGTCCTCATCGAACAACGCGTCGGTGAGGCCTCCCGGCTGTTTGGCCAGGTAATTCATGTGCGTATATTGACCGGTGACACTCAGTTTTTCCGAAGGCGAGAATGTTACCGATGCGTAGCCGGTGTTGAGATCGATTTCAGAATTCTTTCGCCAGCCATCCCCTTGTTTGTGATGGAAAAATGTGTAGTACCTGATCCTCCCGCTGGTCCCGCCAATACTGTTAAACGAGTTGAACAGTCCAAAAGACCCTATGGACTGACGGGTGACTATTTCAAAAGGTCTGGACCTGGCACCATCCTTAAGCACGAAATTCAGAAGT
>DATBVZ010000362.1:0-3469 GCA_036515095.1 Cyclobacteriaceae bacterium
AGTTTGATGTATGCTTGTAGCCTGGGCATCAATCACAGCGACTCACACCCCCCTGGCCCCCTCCGCCAGTTTCGTTGGCAGAGCCATCGAAAGGCGGACAGGCTCAAAGGGGGAACGAAGCCAGCCAGGCGGTTGCCAAAACAATACAGTGCAGTCAGTACACCCACTTTACTACGCCTTAATCCAAACATCTAAACTCAATCATTACTGCTTGTCCCTTAACTTAACGACATGAATTGCCTACTGCCTACTTGCCTACTGCCACGCCTTCTCAAGCCGGGTCCACATCAACAATCACCCTCGTATTGCGGTGCTCTTTCTGACTGGTCAGCGCTTCCGTGCAACGTTGGATCTGGTGTTTGGTGCCTGCCAGATCAGAAAATCCGCGAGGGATTTTTATGAGGATATTCATCAGGTAATGATTTCGGATCCTGGAGATCACAGGTTCGCCGGGTCCGAGGATCCTGACGCCGGACAGGGTGTTACGCAGGTTTTCCGCCAGTTTCACGGCGGCAGTGTGGCATGCTTTTTTATCGGTGTGTTTCAGCGTCAGCTCGATCAGGCGTGTGAAGGGTGGGTAGTGATTCCGCATTCGGTCAGCTTCCTCGAACCGGTAAAACTCATCGACATCGTGACGGAGTATGATCTGCAGCACCTGATGATCCGGATTTGAAGTCTGGATGACAACCACCCCCGGCTTGTCTCTTCGTCCGGCGCGTCCACTCACCTGTGTTATGAGCTGGAAGGCACGTTCGTACGACCTGAAGTCCGGAAAGTGGATCATCTTATCCGCATTGAAGATCCCGACAAGCCCAACGTGGTCAAAGTCGAGTCCTTTCGTCACCATCTGAGTCCCCACCAGGATATCCGTTTCTCCTTTTTCAAACTGATCGATAATGGTTTCGTATCCTTTCTTTGACCGGGTCGTGTCCAGGTCCATGCGCTGTACCCTTGCCTCCGGAAACAACAGCTTCAATTCTTCTTCCAGCTTTTCAGTACCATAGCCTGCGGTTTTAAGGCGCGTAGAAGTGCAGGTGGGACACTGTGAAGGGAATGATTCCTTATAGCCGCAGTAATGACATAGCAGTGCATGACGATACTGATGATAGGTGAGACTTACTGCGCAGTTAATACACTTGGGCACCCACCCGCAAGCTTCACAGGTGACCATGGGAGAGTAGCCTCTTCGGTTCTGAAAAATGATCACCTGCTCTTTCCTGCCCAGTGTTTCCCGGATATGGTTCAACAGCAGCTGTGAAAATTCTCCTTTTACGGTCTTTTGCTTTCGTTCCTTTCCCATGTCGGCCATCATTACCGCGGGAAGGCTGGCTTCACCGAATCGCTTGTGCAGCCTGACAAGCTTGTACTTTCCGCGGTATGCCTGATAGAGCGATTCCACGGCCGGTGTTGCCGATCCCAGCAACACTTTCGCGTGATGCATCTGGCCCAGCATTATCGCTACGTCTCTTGCATGATACCGGGGTGCGGGTTCCTGCTGTTTGTACGAACCATCGTGTTCCTCGTCGACGATAATAAGACCCAGGTTGTCAAACGGGAGCAGTACAGCCGACCGCACGCCTATTACAAACCGGAACCTCCCGCTGAGGATCCCATTCCAGACCTCGACCCGCTCGTTGTCGGAAAATCGCGAGTGGTAAACGCCCATGGTATTCCCGAAGATCTTGCGCAGCCGCTGCACAATCTGTGTCGTAAGCGCGATTTCAGGCAGCATGTAAAGCGCCTGGGATCCGCCCTCCATGGCCTGCCTGATGAGATTGACATAGATCTCTGTCTTACCGCTTCCGGTGATTCCATGGAACAGCGTGACGGAATGCGCTGTGAAGGCATTAAGGATTTCGTTTTGCGCCAGCTTTTGCTCCTCGCTCAATTGAATGCCGGCGACATCACGCTCTTCCTCCGGATCAAACCTGGACACAATCACGCTGAATTCCTCAAACACGTTGTGCCTGATCAACGTGTTTAGCGAAGACTCAGAAATATCCTCGCCGATAACTTCTTTCCTGCTTAATCCTTCCTTGTTTGCCCCGGGATTTTGCATTACCGGCACAGCCTGAAGGTATTTGAGCAGCACTTCCTCCTGTTTGGGTCGGGACGACAACGTTTCGAAGAGCAGTTCCAGGGCATCCGCAGAACTGTATTCCGGCGAAAGCCTTACCCTCCTTTCCGTTTTGGGTTTGAATTTCTCCCTGACCTCCTCATACAGGATAATTGAATCTTTGCCAACGAGTGATTTTATCAGGCTGTAGATCTGCCTCACGCCCAGCAGGTTTGCAATATCGGAGTAACTCATCGCCTCGTGTGCGAGGTGTTTCAGCACCATGTGTTCCTTTTCCGAGAAGGGTTGGTCGCTTTCTTCCGGATCAAAAGAGGGGTGAAGCTGGACCATCGATTCGCTCGATAGTTTTAATCCCGATGGCAGTGCTGCATTCATGACCTCTCCCGCCGTGCAGAGGTAGTAGTCCGCCATCCAACGAAAGAGTTTTAGTTGCTGGTCGGTAACGACCGGATGCTGATCAAGGAGCTCCAGAATAGACTTTGCTTCATACGTCTGCGGCGGCTGATCATGGAGCCTCACGACAATGCCGGTGAGTATTTTCCTGTCGCCAAATTGAACGATTGCACGCTGACCGACCCGAATGCTCTCATTCAGGTTTTGAGGCACCCTATAGGTAAAATACCGCGCCACCGGAACCGGTAGTAATAGCTCAGTGAAAAGTGTTGATGTGTTGATGTGCGTGAATGTGTTTACGTGCTTACGTGCCTGCCTGCCTCGCGCAAGCCTTCAGCATGGCAGGCAGGTTTATGTGTTTACGTTGGTGTAAAATACCGAATACTTTATTTCCTCATTTCCATATACCCGTATATACTTATCACTGTTGTCCGGGGAAATTCAGATTGATAGATCATTCTACCAATGAATCGCAATCAGGGTGATTTTTAGGGACTACCACCAAGAGTACCCCCCAGTGCATACGAACAACTCGTTCCCGCGACAGTTTGTGCCCTGACCAACGATCGCCTCTGTTGCGCGCCATGGACTGGATTCGCTTCGATTAATATCATCTGTGGCGCCCCCCAACTCCAAAACCCAAGCTACAAACATATGGCCCCGCTGGGGCCGCGGACCGAAGATATTGACACAATACCAATTGTTTCACCGACAGTAATAACAGGAATTTCATCGTTTGCTTTGCCTTATTGCCTTACTGCCTACTGCCTACTTTTTGCACCTGCTTCTGCTCCTTGATTCACACTTTGACTCGTTCTCCGGACAACAGTGATACCCCTATACCCTTATACCTTATCACTGTTATCCGGGGAAAATTCAGATTGATAGATCATTCTACCAATGAATCGCAATCAGGGTGATTTTTAGGGACTACCACCAAGAGTACCCCCCAGTGCATACGAACAACTCGTTCCCGCGACAGTTTGTGCCCTGACCAAC
>DATBVZ010000363.1:0-3135 GCA_036515095.1 Cyclobacteriaceae bacterium
AAACCCGCGCTGGGATACGGCGACGTCGTACAGGCGTATGCCGACTACAGGTCAAGTGAGCCGGGAGGCTCATTCAGGCCTCTCGTAGTTGAGGTCAGCCAGCTGTATGACCAATTCAATTACGGAGAAGTTTCCGCGCTCGCTATCCGACGGTTCATGCAATACCTGGCGTCGCAAAATGTACCCCGATACCTGTTTATTATCGGGGAAGATATCGACATCTGGTACAACTACTTTCGCAAGCCGCAACAATTCAGCAACTACAAAAGCCTCGTACCGACAGCAGGCTATCCGGGCTCCGATGCCTACTACACCTTTAACATGGCGGGGGAGGCTGACATGCCCGCAGTGCCTACCGGAAGGATAACCGCCATGAAACCGGAAGAGGTGGCTGCCTACCTGAATAAGGTCAGGGAAATGGAGTCGCTTCCCCACAACGAACTGTGGAGAAAAAATATCCTTCACCTCAGCGGAGGCATTAATCCGGGTGAGCCGGAACGATTCCGGGATTATCTCGGCGACTTTCAAAAGATCGCGGAAGGCTATCACTTTGGCGGATCGGTCAAGTGGGTTGCCAAACAATCCACCAACCCGGTTGAGTTTGTAAATATTGATGAAGAGGTGAACAGCGGCCTCAACCTCATAACTTTTTACGGTCACTCCGCTTCTTCGGTGATCGACTTTGATATCGGCTTCGTTACCGATCCGAAGCTGGGATACGAGAATAAGGGCAAGTACCCCATGTTCCTGATCAACGGTTGCAACGCGGGATCGTTTTTTATTAACAGCAAACTATTCGGAGAGGACTGGATCCATGCGGAGAACAAAGGAGCAGTGGGATTTATTGCTCACACTTCGTACGGTCTTGAATCCACCCTGAAACATTACTCGGAAATTTTCTACCAGGTTGCTTACGGGGATTCGGCCTTTGTCTATCAGGGCATAGGCGATATTCAGAAGGAGGTAGCCGGAAGGTACATGCAAAGCGTGCCCCGTACGGTGGCGAACCTTTCACAGGTAGAACAGATGTTGCTGCTGGGTGACCCTGCAGTGAAACTCTTTGGTGCAAGCAAGCCCGACTACGAAATCAGTGAGAACAATATAATTATCGAATCGTTTAACGAAGATCCCGTTACCGCATTCAGCGATTCCATTGCCATGCACCTGATTGTTCCGAACTTCGGAATGGCCCGGGAAGATACGCTGCACGTACGCGTAACCCGTACGTTTGCCGACAATTCCGCCGTAACGTACGATACGCTGTTCCCTCCGGTCCTGTACAGCGATACCCTTACTTTTATCATCCGAAAGGAAAACACCTTTGGCGCGGGAAGCAATGCATTTAGCATCGAGCTGGATCCTGAAAATGAAATACCTGAGCTAAATGAGAATAACAATAGCGTCGTGTTCAGCTATGTCATCCCGTTGAACCGGACGAAGAATCTCTTTCCCCATGATTTTGCAATTGTTAATTCATCCTCCGTCAACCTGACGTTTCAATCCACGGACGCGATGTCGGATGCCCGTACGTACGCCCTTGAGGTGGACACCGTGAATACGTTCGACAGCCCCTATAAAACTTCGTATCCCGTGCAGGGGACCGTGCTGAACCGAAAGCTGATACAATTACTCCCGGAAGATTCGCTGACATACTACTGGCGCACGCGTTTTTCCGACCCTCTCCCGGATGAAAGCCAGGAGTGGGAAATGAATTCTTTCACCTTTATTGAAAACGGCCCTGAGGGCTGGGCGCAAATGCATTTTCCGCAATACCTGAAAAATCAGTCGGTCGGTTTGGTAAAAGACACTGAAGTAAGGCAGCTCGGCTTTGAGGAAACAGTGACATCCGTCTTCATCAACAATTTTGGTTCAGCGCAGGGTTCATCTCACCTGGATGTCTCCGTCAAATTGAATGGCACGGAATACCAGATCAATACGCAGCAAAAGGCATGTAGGCTGAATACGATCAACCTTATCGCATTCGAAAAGGTATCCACAGTGCCCTATGCGCCGGTCCCGCTCAAGTTCCAGGACTTCCGTACCTGCGGCCGGCAACCCCAGGTTATAAACAGCTTTCGGCTCACTGAGTTTTATGGCGTGGACCCTGACACGGGTGAACCTGCTGGCATGGTAACGGCGGTGGATAACGTGCAGCCGGGTGATTCGGTCGTGTTGTTTTCCATCGGTAATGCCAGTTATTCGTTGTGGCCCAACGACATACGGACCAAGCTGGGCGAGCTGGGTATTTCAGTTGCCCAGATAGATGCGCTCCAGAATGGCCAGCCGGTTGTGATCTTCGGCAAAAAAGGGATTGCTCCGGGGTCCGCCAAAATTCTGGTGTCTGACGAATTGCCCCTCAACCAGCAATCCCTCGAAGTCAACGGCTCCGTTTCCGGCGGATATAACTTTGGAAATATGACCTCGACCCTGATTGGTCCGGCGCAGGAGTGGCACAGCCTCATTCCGAAGACCGGACCGGCGGAGCCCACTGATGAAATTGCCATAGACCTTTCGGGGGTTGACGCTGAAGGTAATTCCACCGTTCTCATGACAGGGATAAATGCGACTCAGGATCTGTCTGCAATCGATGCATCAACCTATCCTTACATACGATTGGTCTACCGCACAAAGGACGAACTGAACCTTACGCCCGTACAGCTGGAGTCGTGGCTTGTCACCTACGTTACAATGGCCGAAGGGCTGGTCTTCTACCAGGGCGAACCCGAACCAGCGATACTCCAGGAAGGCCAGCCGTGGACCGGTACGTATGGTTTTGTAAACATTTCAGACAAGGCATTTCCCGATTCACTGGATGTGCGGATGGATATTTTCAACAAGACCGCAAGAACGGCAGATGTATCGTTCGGCAAAATTGAGTCGCCCGCACCCGGCGACACCACCCTGTTTGAGCGCATCATTGAAACCAGAAACAGGACGGGCGTTAGCGATGTTGATATCTATGTGAATCCCAGGATTGTTCCGGAACTGTATTACGAAAACAACCAGCTGAAACTTCCCGATCAACTGCATGTCGAAGGCGATGGCTTCAACCCCGTAATGGAAGTGGCGTTGGATGGAAGGGTATTGGCAGACGGGGATTTTGTGTCGCCTAACCCAGAAATCAGAATAAGGCTA
>DATBVZ010000364.1:0-4566 GCA_036515095.1 Cyclobacteriaceae bacterium
GACTTCCTGAAGTCGATTATAGTGAGCAACTCTTTTTCGGAAAGTTTATTCGAAGAACGAAGCTGCATATAACCTGCCATAGCGCGATGAAAAACGTCATAGGGAGGCTTTTCATGGTCGCCGAAATCAATAGTCCAATAGAGGATAGCATCAAACCCGCCTGCGCGGGGAATCTCCGCAGAGGATTTTCCGGAAAGCGCTATAAGAAATGCAAACGACGCCAGTAGAATTCTTGCGAAGGTGGTCATGAAAGAGTCTGGTTCTTGAAAAGTACATAGAAAATCAAGAAATAGTTCTGCTCTGTATAGAACAGGCGGTTTTTCCGGTTTCGAGGTATATTTGTGGCCGCGAATTCAGTCACACAACATGGCGGCGGGGCCGCTAGGTAAGCGTACGATATACACATATTTTCCTTAATTTCAGCCTCAGGAAAACCTGGTATGGGTCCACGATACGCTTTACTCCTTCTTGCGGTAATGGCTTCGCTGTCTCCGGTGATTGCCCAGGAGGATCAGCTGCGTTTTCGTCAGCTTGGCGTAAGCGAAGGACTTTCACACAACCAGGTAACCTGTTTTTTCAAAGATAGCAAGGGATACATCTGGATCGGAACTGCTTCAGGCCTTAATCGCTATGATGGTTATTCCGTAACGGTATTCGCCAACGATCCCGGCGACTCTACTTCAATACCTCACAATACGATCATCCGGATTTTCGACGGTCCGGGTGGATACATGGGCGTGCTGACATCCGCCGGATTGAGCCTGTATTCCTCTGCCACCGAAACCTTTCTGAACAACCGTGAGACAGTTTACCGGATCCTGGATATTCCCGGGGGAAGCGTCCGTGATGTTGTAACCGATGATCAGGGTAATTGCTGGATACTGCACACGTCAGGACTGTTCATGCTGGATCCCATACAGGGAGCAACCTTGCCGGTACGTCGCGATCCGAATGACTCATCCGCGGTCGCTGCCGGCATCATCACCTCCGTCGCAAATGACCGCAGGGGCGGAACCTGGATGATGTACGAGGATGGCATGCTGGAGCGAATAATCATCCGGAATGGAAATTACAACGTGTCATACCGCAACAACGTTCTTCAGCAACGAAATCATTCGCAAAACTACGACTACCGGATGCTCGCTGATTTCGATGGCGACTTATGGATACACCCGATGAACGATGCACAGGGAGTCTACTTGTTCAATACATCGATAAATGAGTTCAGGCAATTTACCAGGGAGAGCGAAAAACTTCAACTCAACACGAATATCGTTACCGCTATCGTACAGGATGATGAGGGAATGATGTGGATAGGTACTGATCACGGAGGGATAAACCTCATCAACAAAAAGGATCTGACGGTACGGTACATTTATCACGACATAGAAAATGACAGGAGTCTGTCGCAAAACAGCATTATCTCGCTCTACAAGGGTAATGAAGGAATAATATGGGTTGGCACCTTCAAACGTGGGCTGAGCTACCACCACAAGAATATCATCCGTTTTCCCGTTTTCAAACATTTCCTTCAGGATCCCAACAGCCTTCCTTTCAGCGATGTCAATCGGTTTGTTGAAGATGCCCGTGGAAATCTGTGGATCGGGACAAATGGCGGTGGGTTGATCTATTTCGACCGGCAGAAAGGGAAATTCAAACAGTTCAGGAATAACCCCGCCGATCCCGAAAGTATCAGCAGCGATGTCATCGTCAGCTTGTTCCTGGATAGCCAGGGAACATTGTGGATCGGTACGTATTACGGCGGACTAAATTCATTTGATGGTGAACGATTCACGCGATACAATCATGATTCCGATAATCCGAAAAGCCTTTCCGACCGGAATGTGTGGGAGATCTTTGAAGACTCGGAAAAACGGTTGTGGATTGGAACGATAGGAGGGGGGCTGGACCTGTTCGACAGGAATACCGGTACCTTCTCGCATTACCGGAACGGCGATATAAACTCGGTAACCTCCAACTATATCTCGGCCATCACCGAAGACAAGGATGGCAATTTATGGGTAGGCACAGGGGCCGGAATCAGTGTACTGATGCGGGAAACGGGCCGCTTTGTTCACTACCGGCAGGACGCTGCAAATCCGGGCAGCATCAGCAGCGGCAATATCTTTGACATCAGACAGGACTCCAGGGGTCGCATCTGGATCGGCACAGAAGCGGGTCTGAATCTTTTTGACGAAGCCACCGGAACGTTCCGGGTATTCAGGGAGCCTGACGGACTTCCGCACAACAGTATTCTGACCATCCTCGAAGGCAATAGTAACGATCTCTGGATGGGTACGCCCAACGGGATTTCCAATATGATCATTGATGAGTCTTCTCCGGGGTGGGCATTCACATTCAAAAACTACGATGAGCCTGACGGCCTTCAGGGAAAGCAGTTCAATGAAAACGCAGCGCTCCGAACAGGCAGAGGAGAGTTGCTGTTCGGTGGACCCAACGGATTCAACCTTTTCCTGCCGGGGCAAATAGGTTTAAACGCCAATCCTCCTAACGTGATACTGTCGGACTTTCAATTATTCAATAAATCGGTACATGGCGGGGAAGCCGTGGATGGCTGGATCATTATTGATAAAGCCATCGCGGAAGCCACCGAAGTAGTGTTACCTCCCAATAAGAATGTTTTTTCCCTGGAGTTCGCTGCCCTCAACTTTTTTCATCCGGAGAAGAACCAGTACAAGTATAAGCTGGAAGGATTTGATGAAGACTGGACATTGGCCGACAGCAGGTCCCGGAAGGTTACGTACACGAACCTTGATCCGGACGTGTACGTTTTCAGAGTCAAGGCGTCAAATCATGACGGCTACTGGAACGAAAAGGGCGTTAGCCTGAAGATCACTGTGCTTCCACCATTCTGGAAGACCCGCACCGCGTTCCTCCTTTATTTTCTTATTATCATCGCGGGGCTGCTGCTCGCGCGACGGCTGATTCAGCAACGTGAGCAGATGAAGTATGCTATCGAAGCGGAGCGAAAGGAGGCCATGCGGATGCATGAGCTTGACATGATGAAAATCAGGTTCTTTACAAATGTAAGCCATGAGTTCAGGACACCCCTCACCCTGATCCTTACACCGTTGGACAAGATTCTCAAACAAATTGCCGACAAACCGGTGCACGGACAACTAACCCTGATCCAGCGCAATGCGAAACGTCTGCTTAACCTGGTGAACCAATTGCTCGACTTCCGCAAGCTTGAAACCCAGGACGTGCGATTCAATCCGTGCGAAGGCGACATCATTGCTTTCATTCGGGAAACGGTCTACTCCTTTTCAGACCTTTCCGAAAAGAAGGATATAAGCCTGAGTCTTACTACGGAGGTCCCGGCCCTGGAAACTATTTTTGATCAGGATAAACTGGAAAAAATCCTCTTTAATCTTCTTTCAAACGCCTTCAAGTTTACGCCTGAACATGGTGCCGTAAGTGTGAACGTGACAATGGAAGAGGCCGGCAGCAAGAAATGGCTGGTCTTCAGCGTTGCAGACACGGGCATCGGAATAGCGGCCGATAAGCTGGCCCGGATATTTGAACGTTTCTTTCAGAGTGATACCCCCGCAAGTCTGGTCAACCAGGGAAGTGGAATAGGACTGTCTATCACAAAGGAATTTACACGTATTCATGGAGGGACCATTACCGCAACGAGCGAGCCCGGCAAAGGTAGCTGTTTCGTTGTAAAACTTCCCGTTAGCGCGGTGGTCGCTGCATCCCCTGTGGTTACGCACGAGGTCCTTTCATTTGAAGAATCCAACAGCCGCATAATTGCCGCGCATACCGGGAACAGCCGTCCCAGGAAACCGGTATTGCTGCTCGTTGAAGACAATGAGGACTTCCGCTTCTATCTCAAAGACAACCTCCGCCTGGAATTTACTGTGATCGAGGCGGGGAATGGTGACGATGGACTGAAGCAGGCGTTGAAGCATGTACCCGACCTGGTAGTTAGTGATATCATGATGCCGGGAATGGATGGCGTAGAACTTTGCAAAAGAATAAAGGAAGACCGGCACACTGCGCGGATACCGGTGATTCTGCTTACCGCACGCGTGGCTGATGAGCAGAAACTTCAGGGTTATGATGCCGGCGCCGACGACTATATATCCAAACCCTTCAACTTTGAAATTCTTGCTTCCAGAATCCGAAACCTTATCGCGCTGCGCGCAAAGGAAGTTAAAGCTTCGCTGCAGCAGGTTGAGGTGAAGGCCAGCGAATTGAGTATCCTGCCTTTGGATGAGAAGTTTGTTCAGGATGCCATCAAATGCGTGGAGGATAATGTGTCTTCTCCGGATTTCTCTGTCGAACAGTTGAGTCACCTTCTTGGGATGAGTCGCGCAAATTTGTACAAAAAGATCGTTACCCTTACGAGCAAATCACCCCTCGAGTTTATCCGAACGATCAGACTCCAGCAGGCCGCCCAGCTCCTGGAAAAAAGCCAGCTCACCGTAGCCGAAGTCGCATACCGGGTCGGGTTCAACAACCCTAAGTACTTTGCCCGGTACTTCAGGGATGAGTATAAAGTTCTCCCTTCCGTTTACGCCTCGGAGAAGAGGAAGGGAG
>DATBVZ010000365.1:0-3478 GCA_036515095.1 Cyclobacteriaceae bacterium
TGGCTGCCAGGGGGTACGACCATCCGGTACATATCCTGTGTCAGCCTGTCGACATCGCCAATGGTTATCTCATCGTCTTTGGAGGAGCAGGTTACTCCGCCATGCTGAATAAAGCTCCGGATGTGCTGGCCTGCAATGCCCACGTTCACGACGCCGATATCAATGCCCGACTGGTCGCTTGCTTCCTTGATCGCTTTCTCGATGGCATAGACCGTCTTGTCAATATTGAAAACTATGCCCTTCACGACACCTTCAGACTCAGCCTTTCCCATACCGAGTACTTCGAGTTTGCCGTACTCGTTCTTCCGGCCGACGATGACACATATTTTTGTGGTTCCAATATCGAGGCCGACTACAATTTTTTCATTTTCCATGATGGTGTACTTTAATAGTGGTTGTGTTTGTTCGTGTTCGCGCTATCAAAAAGTCTGGTTTGCATACCTATTCCGCTACTATTTGCCCTGCATACTCCAGGTTTACCCGTTTGTATTTATTCCATCCCATGCGGGGCAGGATTTCCTTATAGTATATTTTTAGTTTCTTAAATTTGAGTTCGACGTCCAGCGGTTTTCCGAATTCGATCAATTCTCCGCCAACCTGCGGGTACATTGCGATCCTGGTCTGGTTGTCAACGTCCAGTTGCGCTAGCTGTGCCTTCCAAAATTCGTCCTGATGAACGAAGTTGAGAAATCGGAGCATCGCAGCACCGTCCTCACTTTCGCTGATGTTTTTCATCCGGAGAAGCGTGGATGCGTACGGCCCACTGACAAGGGTAACGCGCGAGGTGTACCTGTCTGACGCAGGCATCACCGTTCCGTCCCCCGCGATGTATCCGTCCGGTCCGTCGCTCCGTACAACCCTGGCCACGGGTCTGCGCAGGCTCACCCTTACGATCAGGTTACCCCTGAGATCGTTATACAATTCAGCATCCTTCACATAGCGATCATGGCGTATCCGTTTTTCGATCGCATTGAGATCAATAGCCCCCAATTCAGCGCCCCGAAGCACTTCCTCATCCGTTTCCATCAGCCCGATTATATCACCCTCATCCATAAAGTGATTGTTCGCAATATTCTGCAATTTGATTTCCACATCCTGTATCGTTACAGCCCTGTGCTTCCTTTCGCTGAATGCAATGAGAAGCCCGATCAGGAAAATCCCTGCAACGATTTTCAACTCCCGCCCTATGCTTATCTTAAACTTCTTCATACTTTCCTTCCAGCATTTTCCTTATGGGTTCGACTAACGTATCAATATCCCCGGCCCCAATAGTGACAATTACCTCAACGTCCATCTGCTCCAGTGTGCGGATCAGATCATCCTTGCCGCACCGGATCCGGACGGCGCAGGTGACATCCTTCATGATCATATCGGAATCCACTCCCGGGATGGGCAATTCCCGGGCCGGGTAAATGTCCATAAGGATCAATTCGTCGGCCAGGCTCAGGCTCTTTGAGAATCCTTCCGCGAAATCACGTGTCCGCGTATACAGATGCGGCTGAAAAACTGCGGTCAGCTTGCGTTCCGGATACATCGCCCGCACCGATTTCAGGAATGCCTCAATCTCAGCGGGATGGTGGGCGTAGTCGTCGATGAATACCACGCGGTCCGTCCGTTTGATGAACTCAAACCTTCGCCTGACTCCCCTGAAGGAGGCAAGCGCCTTGCGGATCGCCGGCATTTCTACGCCGCACAGGCTGGCTGCTACCGAAGCGGCAATTGCATTTTCGACATTATGAAAACCGGGGACGCCTAGCTCAATTTTTTCCACTGCAGCAAAACCATGCAAGTCGAATTCAAAAAATCCGCTCCTCGCGGTAACATTGCCGGCAAAAAATTGTCCCCGGTTCATGCCATACGTATGTTTATTGATGTGCCCGGTATTGTCCGCGAGTTTGTCTGCGACAGACTCATGGATTACCAGGTCGCCACCACTGTTGATCTGTTTTATGAAATCCTGAAATGATACGATCAGTTGTTCATGATCCCCGTAAATATCCAGGTGGTCGGGATCTGCGGATGTTACAACCGCGATCTGCGGAAACAACCGGAGGAAAGAGCGGTCAAATTCATCCGCTTCGGCAACGACAATAGTATTTTTGCCGGCATCACCGTGCATGACCAGGTTGGACTCATAATTGGCAGTCACCCCACCGAGGAAGGCCACCATATTCGTTCCCGCCTCTTTAAGGATATGGGCGATGAGCGATGAGGTTGTGGTCTTTCCGTGGGTGCCGGCCACGGCTACTGTCTTGTATCCCTCCGTGATCATTCCAAGCACTTCCGATCGCTTCTTGATCGTATACCCGTTATTCCTGAGATGGTTCAGCTCGCTGTGGTCTTTCGGAATGGCCGGCGTATATACAATAAGTGTTTTATCCTTATCCTTCAGCACTTCATCGGGAATGCCTGCAACGCTATCATCATAGTGTATCGCCATTCCTTCCGTGCGGAGCATTTCCGTGAGTACCGTCTGTGTGCGGTCATAGCCAGACACCCGGAGTCCTTTCCGGTGGAACCACCTCGCCAGGGCACTCATGCCAATGCCCCCTATGCCCAGGAAATAGACGTTATGGTATTCGTCGGTCTTCATCTCGCCCCTGCTTCAACGGGTTTATTATGTACAATCAGCTTTTCAATTTCATTCACGATATCGCGCGTCGCATTTGGCTTTGCCATCGTTCCTATGCTAAGGCTTAGCTGCCTGGCACGTTTCTCGTCAAAGATCAGCTTCAGGGCCTCGTCGACGAGGCTGTCCATTGCCTCCCTGTCCCTGACCATAACGGCAGCGCCGATGGCTGCGAGCGCCCTGGCGTTGCTGGTTTGATGGTCCTCTGCCACATTTGGCGAGGGAACCAGGATGCATGGCTTGCCGGCAATGCATAATTCGGAAACTGCCAATGCGCCGGAACGTGATACAACAACATCAGCGACAGCATAAGCAAGATCCATCTCCCTCAGAAAATCCTGTATCCTGATCTTGCTGAGATCGAATGAACCAAGTTTCTCCTTGTAAGTCGCATAATAGGTTTTACCGGTTTGCCAAATAACCTGAATCTTTGCATCTATAAGTTTATCGATGCCTGCCAGAATACTCTCGTTAATGGTCCGGGCACCGAGGCTTCCCCCGACGATCAGAAGTGTCTTGTTGTCGTCATCGAATCCAAAGTGATTGAGTCCATGCTCCCTTTTCTCTTCAATGTTCAGCAGGTCCTTGCGTACCGGATTACCGGTAAATACGACCTTGTCGCGCGGGAAATATTTTTCCATGCCTTCATAGGCTACACATACCTTGCTGACCTTGCCGGCAACCTGCTTGTTGGCCAGTCCGGCAAACGAATTCTGTTCCTGGATAATAGAAGGTATGCTGCGCCGCGTTGCGGCCAGCAGGACCGGGCCGCTGGCATAACCCCCTGTTCCCACGACAACATCGGGTCTGAAACCCTTGATGATGGATATTGCCCTGAAGTAGCTGACA
>DATBVZ010000366.1:0-3048 GCA_036515095.1 Cyclobacteriaceae bacterium
GATGTAGTAGATAAGGTCATTCGAATCCGTGGACAAAGCCCTGACGGAGGGAAGCGCCCCGGAAACAAAATGCTGCTTGTCGACAGGGAACGTTACCTTAATATCGGGGACCCGGGAGGGCGTGACTGAATAAAAGTAACCTGAAACGTCGGCTGAATCCGCATACTTCAGCCCAATGGTGTACCGCTCTGCAACAGTCACCAGTGGTCTGTATGGTAGCAGTGAATCCATCTGAATGAGCGGGATTTTTTCATCCTGCAGTCGCAGCCAGCCTACGGCATCCTGCCGCTGCTGAAGGGTTTCAGCGAGCTTTGCACCCTCGCGCTTCGCATATTCACCGATGCCATTGATATAGGTCTTCAGCACGGTCTCGTTGTTGTACGCAGTGGAAATAAAATGGGCATAGTTACGGGATACCAGATCAAAATCCGCTTGCCGAGCTACCGATGCCAGACTGTCGAGTTTTCGAAGTTTATCTGACTCAGTTTCGGTCAGGGCGAGCTGAAGGTTGACATCGAGTGAATCGGCGTACGCCGCAGATGCCACAACAGCATCCTGATAACTGAGCGCGGCAAGCTTGAGCTCGAGGAAACGCAAGGGGAAAGGATCACGGTCAAAGTGCCGCAAACGATCGTAGGGAAGCCGGTCATGAAGCGTTGCAATGGTATCGCGTAGGGATACGGAATCATGCTTTAACCGCTCTCCAAGGTTATTTAGCTCAGCGTCAAGTAAGACCAGATCGTCACGCAACGGTATGATTTCGTCCGTTATCACACCCCGGGAGGCCACGGCGAACTGTTTGTAGTTCCATAACGGTACCCGCTGGCCGAGAAAATCCGATGTTGAAGCACCGTCATTTTCGTAATCAACAAGCTCCTGCAACTCGAAAACCTGTTCGTACCCTGATTTTCCAAGGCCTTCCATGCTGGACCGGTAGAGCCCGACGAACCTGAGGGTGGAATCAAATCGCGCTGCAAGCCCATCCAGCGTACCAAGGGTACTGTCGCCCGCCTGCAGGAACAACGCCTGCCGTACAGGGTACCTTTCCTTTAACGAATGGAAAAGTAGCGTGCATCTCCGATAGAGACTGTCAGCAACAACGAAGTAATGTTTTACCATCTTTACATTCTCGCTTCGCGCAGCAAGACTCTCCCGCCTTTTTTGAAGGTCAAATTGAATGTCGGACAATTGAACGCCGAACTCGCCGGTACGCAGATCGCGGCGGTTATACGCTTCGTAGTACTCTTTGTTCCTCTTCAATTCGCGATCATCAAGCCTGGCGGCGGCCATGTTGTAGAAATAGATCGCGGAATCCATTGATGACAACAGGGCCGGCGTTTCCTTCAAGACATCTTTCCTGGCCGCCTGTTCCTGATAGATCATACCCATAAAGAGAAAGGCGTTGGGATTATCCTCTCCGGTAGCCAGGTATCGCTTCAGGAATGGCGCTGCGGCGTCATACTGTTTGGTACTCAGCAAACCGTATATATCTTTGTATCGTAGCTTCTGTCCCTGGGCAGATAGTGTAAAAAATAGCAGGACCAGGAACTTGATTGCACAAAGTCTAGTCATTTTGCATCGGTTTAGATTCCCGAAATAGCGAAAATACGAACTTTTGAGGTATCGGAATAATCAAAATTCAACGAATGAGCACACCCGTAATAACCAAATACCTTAAAACCATGTGGCGTACCATCAGGCCATGGATACCCGTTGTCACCATCCTTCTGGTCTTGCGGTATACGGGTGCCCTTGCCGGGCTCTCCGCACTGGGTAACAGGGCCGTCCTTGAAACCGGTATCCTGGATGCCAATCCCGATCGTTTCGCTAAGGGCAAAGAACCCTTTGATTTCGATTTTTCGGTAAAAAAAACAGATGGAACCCCTGTTGATTTCCGGATGTACAGGGGCAAGACCGTGTTTCTCAATATCTGGGCTACGTGGTGCGGGCCATGCCGCGCGGAAATGGCTTCCATACAAAAGTTGTATGATGCAGTAGGCAATGATTCAGTAACCTTTGTCATGCTGTCCATAGATCGGCAGGATGCTACGGAAAAAGTAATCGACTACATCGCAGGGAAGGGCTTCACCTTTCCCGTCTTTATTGCGGGTGAATTGCCGGAACAGTTGCAGGTCAAGATGATCCCCTCCACGTTCATCATCGCGCCCGACGGAACTATTGCTTATAAGAAATCGGGAATGGCCGATTACAACACCAGCAGGTTCCGGAAATTTCTGGGTGAACTCAGTACAACAGCGGTTGGGAATTAAGGCGGATTCAGTTTCCCATCCTACCTGAATTTCATCAGGATGTCTCTCAATTTCGCCATTCCGGAACTGGCCTTTTCAGGGATCAGGGTTATGTGCGGAAGGCGCCCGAGATCCGGGATCTTCGGATCGACAATAAACTTGGGCGCATCATCACGAACGTAGTTGATCAGTCCCGCGGCAGGGTAAACGGCCATTGAGGTTCCTACCACGAGGAAGATATCAGCCTGGGACGCGTACTTCGCCGCTGCATCCATCAGGGGGACCATTTCACCAAACCATACGATGTTAGGGCGCAACTGGGACCCCCTTTCGCACCTGTCTCCCAGTCTGAGCTCCCATCCGTTAACCGCATAGATCAGGGATTCATCCGCTGTACTGCGCGACTCAAAAAGGCTCCCGTGCAAATGAATTACGTGCGATGAGCCGGCGCGTTCATGCAGGTTGTCGACGTTCTGGGTAACTATGGTTACATCAAATGACTCCTCCAGCTCAGCAAGTATAGTGTGCCCGGCATGAGGCTTCACTTCCAGCGCGCGCTTCCTACGCTGATTGTAAAAATCCAGAACCAGGGCAGGATTCTTTTGCCATCCCTCAGGCGTTGCGACTTCATTGACATCGTATCCTTCCCAAAGCCCGTCGGAATCCCTGAACGTGGGAATGCCGCTTTCAGCGCTGATTCCCGCTCCGGTAAGTACCACAACCCTTTTCATGCAATAAAATTAGGAAAAGAAGGCGTATGGGTGAATAGGAATGCAGGTGTATAGGGCAAAACTTCTTT
>DATBVZ010000367.1:0-5611 GCA_036515095.1 Cyclobacteriaceae bacterium
TTTCACCCTCCAGTTGGATGAACACCTGAAGAATTCAACGCTGGTTGTCTCGTTCATTGGGTACATCAGCCAGGAAGTATCCGTAGGCGAAGCAAGAACCTTTACCATTATTTTGACAGAAGATGCCACACAACTCGCCGAAGTTGTTGTGACGGGCTACACGGCCCAGGAAAAAGGAAAAATAACCGGGGCCGTAAATACCATTGGCGAGGAAATGCTTGGCAAGTTACCTGTAGCAGGTATTGATCAGGCCTTGCAGGGGAGAGCGCCAGGCGTTGTGGTGACACAAAATACAGGTGCCCCGGGAGAGGGGGTGGCTGTTCGGATACGGGGAGCAGGCTCTGTGAACAGCAGTAACAGCCCTTTGTATGTCGTTGATGGAATTCCAACCCTGGATATCAGTGCGCTCGCTGCGCAGGACATCGCAAGCATTACCGTATTGAAGGATGCAGGGGCCACTGCTGTTTATGGGTCGCGGGCGGCAAACGGTGTTGTCATTGTAACAACAAAATCAGGCTCGGTCAGCGCACCTAAAATCCAGATCAATAGCGAGGTCGGTGTTCAATCCCCCAGTCGTCTGATTGACATGACGAACACCAGCGACTATGTAACCATATATAATGAAGCTACCAACAACGACAATGCCAATAAGAATCCATTATTACACCGGCCGCTGATTACGGAAGATATGCAGGCCGGTCTACCCAACGTGGATTATTTAGACGCAATTTTGAGGGACGGAATTCTTCAATCGCATAGCATATCCGTAACCGGCGGGGAGGGAAAGACACGATATTTCCTTTCGGGAAACTATTTCGATCAACAGGGTATAATCAAAAGCAGTAATTATAACCGTCTTAGCAGCAGGATAAACGTTGACACGGAAGTGAAGGCGTGGCTGAAGACCGGCGTCAACGTAAATTTTACGAGAGCCACGACCGATCTCATCGGCAGTTCAGGCGATGGGGCCGGTGGAAATGGAGGCAGTGTGATCCGGTATGCATTCTTTCGCACACCGGCAATTCCCATTTATGATGCCGACGGCGAGTATACGGATAAACCAGAACGCTTTGATCTTTTTGGCGACGGATATAGTCCCGTTGGGATGCTGGCCTACAACAACAATAAGAAGATCAGCAACAGGTTGTTTGGTAAATTTTTCATTGACATCTCGCCTTTCCGCGATCTTAAATTCACTTCGAACGTTGGGGTCGATTTTACCAGCGCTAACCAGAGGCGTTTCGATCGCAACTGGGGATCAGGCAACAGGATCAACAATCCGAACCAACTTTCCGTCGTTGATAGCCGCTATCAGGCATTGACGTTCAGCAACTTCGCGACATATACCAAATCGCTTAATGATCATAGTCTTGTTTTCCTGCTGGGTACTGAAGCGATTCAGGTTCAGCAATATGAATTGATCGCTTCCGAGAAGAGCTTTCCCGATCAGTCATCCAATCTGGTCTACCTGGGCAACGGTCTTGGGCAAAAAATATCGAAGGAGAATAAAGTCGGAAATGCATTGCTCTCGTATTTCGGAAGGATCAACTATGACTTTCAGGAAAAGTATCTCGTTTCCGCTACCGTAAGAAGAGATGGATCGTCAAGGTTTGGCATCGATAACCGCTGGGGGACTTTCTATGCCGGATCGTTGGGCTGGCGAATCGATAAAGAATCCTTTCTGATAAACAATAGTTTTATTGACAGGCTGCTTTTGCGGGTGGGCTACGGTTCAATCGGCAATCAGGAGATCGGTGATTACCCGTTCACCGATATGATCAATTCCGGATATAACTATCCGCTTGGCAATGTCAGAGCGACAGGATATGCGGTATCCAACCTGGGCAACAGCAAGGTGAAGTGGGAGACAAGCAATCAATTGAATGTTGGCGCTGACCTGGAGTTGTGGAATGGTAAATTTTCCGCATCCCTGGACTATTTTAATAAGATAACCTCCGACTTGCTGGTGCGGCAACCGATCGCTTCTTCAGCCGGGGAAGCGCAGTCACCCTGGGTGAATAACGGAAAGGTGCTTAACAGCGGGTTTGAACTTGCCCTTAGTTATGCTAACACGTTTGGAGGATTCCATTATTCAATAAGCGGCAATGCAGCTACACTGGACAACGAAGTGCTGGAAGTGGATGCGCCGATTACCGGAGGGGCCATTGGTTCCGACCGAATTACGCGAACTGAAGAAGGTTATCCTATCGGATCATTCTATCTGTATGAAATGGAGGGTATATTTCAGAGTGCAGCGGATATTTTCACGCATGCCTATCAGGGTAGCGCTATCCAGCCGGGAGATGTAAAGTTTAAGGATCAGAATGGCGATGGCACGATTGACGGGAATGACCGGACACATGCCGGAAGCCCCATCCCGAAGGTTACAGCAGGATTGAATATCAATGTTGGATACCGCAGCTGGGATATTTCTGTCTTTTTTCAAGGCGCCTATGGACAAAAAATATTTTCAGTACTTAACCGCGACATTGAAGGGTTCTATCGCCCCTTTAATGTAACCCAGCGGTACTTTGATAATCGCTGGACCGGTCCGGAAAGCTCCAACGATTTCCCGCGCGCGTCGTGGGATGCATCCGGAAACAACACTAAATACTCGACCAGGTTTCTTGAAGACGGCTCCTACACGCGCCTGAAGAATTTACAAATCGGATATACGATTTCAAAAACTACTCTGGAACGTTACGGATTCTCCGCCGCACGCATCTATTTGTCAGGAACGAACCTGTTCACTTTCACAAACTACCAGGGCCTCGATCCCGAGATGACCGTCAGCAACAACGCCCAGGGCCAGGGTGACAGCTCTGCAGGTATGGACTGGGGTACCTATCCAGCCGCCAAATCATACAACATTGGTATCAACCTCACCTTTTAAAACCGCAACGCTATGAAGATCCCGGGTAAAGTAATACTCATCCTGCCGGCGCTTGTCTTTGGCGCCTGTTCCGATTTTTTATCGGAGGAATTGAACGGCACCTATTCCAATGCAACATTCTATAAAACGGAAGCGCACGCGTTGCTGGCCATTACCGGCGTCTATAATTCCGCTTCGTTTGTTTCTACGGATAATGACTTATGGGTGTTCGGTGACGTGGCATCCGATGACGCCATTAAGGGAGGTCTGGCGGGTGATCAGAGCGACATTCAGTTTATTGATGAGTTTAACTACTCCCGCAATAACGGCGCCCTGGAGAAATTCTGGCGGCATTATTACGAAGGGATTTCACGCGCCAACTACCTTCTTTATTACGGTCCGGACATTCCAATGGATATTGATCGCAAAAACAGGATACTGGGTGAAGCAAGATTCTTGCGGGCCTATTTCTATTTTAGTTTGGTTAATATTTTTGGTGAGATCCCATTGAAACTGAATCCTCCAATTAATCCGGATGAGATCAATAAGCCAAAATCCCCTACCGCCGGGATTTATGCACAGATCGAAAAGGATCTGGAGGAGGCAATTGCAGTATTGGAAACCGGCTACACGGGTGCGGATGCCGGAAGAATCACTACAGGGGCGGCACGGGGACTGCTGGCGAAGACGTTTCTCTATCAGGAGAAATGGGAGGAGGCATTAAATGCAATTGCTGCCGTTGATGCGATTGGGATTTATGGACTTCAACAAGTCTATAAAAATAACTTTATAGATTCAACACAAGGTAACAACGAGTCGCTTTTTGAAATACAACACCTCAGCAACCAATCGCCGAAACTGGGCAGTCACCTGAACCAATACTTTGCCCCGCCGAAGGACAATGGATACTATTTCAATGCGCCGTTGCAAAATTTTGTGGATGAGTTTGAACAGACGCTCCCGGGTATTGTTGACCCGCGACTCGATTACACGGTTGGCCGGGCCGGACAAAAATGGGTAAATGGTGAGGACTTCGACCCGGCATGGTCTCCAACAGGATATCTTCAGAAGAAACATGTACAACCGTTAAAGGACGAGCCGATTGTCGGCGACGCGAGCCTCAACTATGTCTATCTCCGGTACGCGGATGTCCTGTTGATGAAAGCAGAGGCGCTGAATGAACTGAGCCGTGTTTCGGAAGCTCTGGAGGCATTGAATGCAGTTCGTAAAAGAGCCAGGGAAAGCTACCTCTATGATGAGAACCTTCCGGGCTTTGGCGCGGTGCCGGCCGATTTGCTGCCGGATGTGATCGCTGCGGATCAACAAACTGTGCGCAATGCAATCCGCCATGAGCGCAGAGTGGAATTGGGTTTTGAGTTTCATCGCTATTTTGACCTGATGCGCTACGGCCTGACGGCTGCAGAGGCGGCGTTGGCCGGGACAGGCTTCAGCTACGCCCAGCATCGGTATTTCCCGATTCCACAATCGGAATTGGATACGAATCCAATGATCAATAATTAACTCTAATACATTCTTTTAAACAGCAAACTTTATGAAAACAAGATCGGTAAACATTTTTCTTATGGCGCTGGCCCTGCTTTGTGCGGGGTTGTTCGCTTCATGCTCCAGCGATGATGATGCTCCCCCTGCGGTGGTTAAGACAGACTTACTCGCAGTTATCGCGGAGACAAATCAGTTGCTCGCTACAACCTCAGAAGGTGTAGCGGAGGGAAACTATTTAAAAGGGTCACAAGCTCCTTTGATTGCCGCCGTTGCCGCCGCGCAGGCTGTTGCGGATGATGCAGGCGCTACTCAGGAAACAGTTACAAATGCTACTGTGGCATTGGGTAACGCGGTGATTGCGTACGGGTCCAGCATAGTTGTGCCAATTGATCCTGCGAACCTTGTGGGACAGTGGACGTTTGATGAGCTCACAAGCGTTACAGTGGGCACAAATGTCAAAGACTATTCAGGTAACGAGTTTAATGGTACGATCAAGGCTGGTCATGCGTATTGGGGTGGGGGTACGCCTGCGTTAGCAGAAGACCGCTATGGAGATGAAAACAAAGCCCTTCATTTTAATGAAGGATCAAATGTGGAAATTCCTTACAATACAGCGCTAAACCCCACTACTATTTCAATTTCCGTGTGGGCGAAGCCGGACGTAAATGATCCTGTTATCAACAATCAGTATATGATAGCCATGAACCGCTGGAATGGTTATAAGCTGCAGTTTCAGGATTCACCCAAAGCCTTCTTTACCGTGAAAGCAGATGTGGACGGAAACCCCGATCCCCAATATTATGACCGGGACAATGCTGATCCCCTCATTACACAGGGTGAATGGTGGCACATCGTTGTGACATTCGGTGAAGGTCATATGATATTCTATCTCAATGGGGTAATGGTTAAAGACTGGGACAATACACCCGGCACAGCGATTTCACAGTCAGCAGCGCCAGTCAACCTGATTTTCGGTCAGGATTTGCCAAGTGACGGATATTCATTAAGCGATGCCGATCCTAATTATCTGAACTGGGGTGGCTTCTATATCGGCACACTGGATGAGATCAGGATATACAAGACGGTACTCTCCGCCTCTCAAGTTACTAGTATTTATGATGTTGAAAAGCCGTAAAACATTAGTATGTCTTTAGTTAATGCACTGCTGAGTGAAACGACTCACAGACAAAGGAACAGTGAATTTTTCACTGTTCCTTTTTAATAACGTAGCGGGGA
>DATBVZ010000368.1:0-3514 GCA_036515095.1 Cyclobacteriaceae bacterium
TATTGGCATTCGTCTGCGGATCCTTGTAGGTGATTGTGAACGATTGGAAAACGTACTTGTATGTTTTTGTCACCAGTTCGCCATCCACTTCCTCATCATACGAAAATTCTTCCTTCGGGAAATTGAAAGCGGTTTCGGGAACGATGTAAACGCTTACGTCATCCTCATTTTTGTCTGGCGTGATATCAGAAATGATCGGCATCTGGTCGAATGGCGATGCCTCCGCGAATTCACATTTTTCGCCAAGTTCGAAACGAAAGCCTGTGTTGAACTTGAACAGGCCATTCAAAACCTCTCCTTTGATCAGGAATTGTCCCTTCAACCAGGTTGGATTGGGCAATGCCGCCTGTATCGTAGCGGCTGTGGTAGCTGCAAGAATGCTTGCTTTGCCTTCCCATACCCATATGTCAATCTCCACGCCAACGTCGAAGTTGAGGTAAAAGTAGGCCTGCCCCTGAGCATACCACCCGTTGATCCCGATATTCGGGCCACAGGAGCTGTTTGCGTACTTCTTTAACAGGATATCAAAGCCTTTGACAAAATCGATGTCGGCATAAAAGATAAGGAATGTAAGGTCAGTGCCGAAGTATGAGCCGGCGCCAAAAGCCATTCCGGGATTAGCGGGCACCGCTTCCGGATTATTGGTTGTCAGCAATCCAATGCGGGGGGCGGGGTTTAAGGGTTCACTATCTTCTTCAAAGGCTTCGCGAACCATAAGCGGCATTTTCGGCATCCCGGGAATGTTGGAGCCCATCATGAAATAAGAATGGAAGTGAGCCTCAACGATCTTCAGGTCAACAGTAATGTTGGCCCTGCTTTCATCCTCCCAGGGTTCATCTTCGTTTTCCCATTCACCTAACTTGATCCACCATTCATCGGGAGAAAACCACAGATCCAGTGTACCGTCACCGCTGACGACCCCGTTGGCAATATCCATGTGCATCCCGGCGATAAACCTGAAGTTCGGTCTGCCCTGGGCAGCATTTTCCTCGTTGGTCGCGCTGGGTATGCGCGGCTCGATCTCGGCGTATACTGTACCGGTAATGAGCCCGCCATCCCGATCGTTAATGTTTTGCATCATATAGCAGCCTCCCTCCAGGATCACGTGGTGAACAGCGCCCGTCGACTCTAACTCCATGGAAAACTTGAGGTCGCCATTAAAGGCTGCGCTCGCCCCGGTGAGGCCGAACGCAATGGCGGCACTGAAACCAAAGGTTCCTTCCTGAGGGGTAAAGGCAAGACCGTCCTTGTTGGCGCCCGGCACTTCACTGTATGGCGCATCGTCGTTCAATTCACCCACCGTTTGAACCGGCGTATCACTTCGCGTCATGTTACCGTACGCTCCGCCACCCAGACCATAGATAGAGGCCATCGTACCGGGAATATTAAGGCCGGCCACACCCAGGTTTGCCATAACGTCAAAATACCAGTAATTGAAACTGTTGACTCGCCCCACCTGCAATACCGCATCAATCCCTGCGCCTCCCAGTGCGTTAATGACAACGCTGATCTCTCCGCGAAAACCATTGCCAAAGGTTGCGTCGTTGGAAAAGATATCTATCTCGCCGTTCATGGAGGCTACGCCGATATCCCCTCCGAGTGCGATTTTATTTAGCTGGGTTTCTTTATACTTGAACTCGTTGTTCTGGTATTCGGCAAAAATCGTGAAGGCGGTCTCGCCATTGAGGCTGTTTGTCATTTTAATCAGTTCAAGATCGATATCAAAGGCGAGTCCGATTGTATTCCCGTTCTTGACAAATCCCGGCGGCGCACAGTGCGCTGTAAAAGTCGAAAGCTTGAGATCCACACCATCGGCGTTGGCAACCTCGATCATGCCGACATTTATGTCGGGTGCACTGTTGCCGTTGTCTGCAATTGTCAGGTTTTCAAAATCAAGCTCCGGCATTTCAAAATTCCCAACCGAGTTGTTTTGGGAAGGTCCGTTATTTTCATCCCAGCCTATCTCGATGGTTCCGGTGAGATCCGCCGTAGGCTTGTAGTTGTCGCCAACTTTTTGAATGCCGATGGTGGACGTCTCCTCCAGGTCAATCTGTGCAAACCACATGTCCACATCAAGCGCGTTCGCCTGCTGCACATTAAATTGAAAATCTACCGTCTCATTTTCACTTTGTGATCCCATTACGGTAACGGAATAGTCCAATTCATTGGCTGCAATGGGAAGTTTAAGCTTTCCGCCGATGCTGCTGCCCGTAATTGAACTGTTGGTAAGCTGTATTGAAAAATCAGTTACCGAGATGGGCCAGCTCCCGATTTTTCCCTCGGTAATGAGCAAGAGTGTTTCGCCCGGGTCGATAGTGCCCGACATTCCCTGGTTGCCAATGGAAAAGTTTTCCACAGAAAAAGTCAGGGGATTATTATTCTTCTTGAATATTCCCGTTAGTACCACATTCAGTGAACCGATCTTCAACCCCTTCCACGAAGCCGGCTGCCCGATGCCCTGAGGTGTTGAACTGTCCGACTGATCAAAAGTCATCTGAGAGGCTGTCATCCGGAAACCCACCAGTTGGGGTACCGTAAACGAGTGGCTTAATTGATTGATTGAAACCGTCCAATCACTGAAATCATCCAGTGTCGTCGAAAAATCCGCCGTTACTCTTGTGTTTCCGCCCACCACATCGCCGGAATTGTCTACAGGCAGTACTATATTACGTTCAAAAACAACACTGCCGGCAACGGATATCTGCTCAATTCCATCGCAGTCGAATGAAGCCGTTGTGGCGGTCTTGTTGAACTTCAACGACACTTTGTTTGAGAAGGGGATGGTCTTGTCATCCATCAGGGTAAGCTGGCCGGTTTCTCCAAACCCATTCGGACGAACACAGAGGCTTGCGGAAAGTGTAAGCCTGTCGTCGTCTTCCGTGCTCTGTGGCAATTCGACACTTGTTATGGCGTTCACGGTTGCCTGAGTTGGTGTGAATATCACGCCGGCCAGGATCAGATCGAAATTGCCATAGTCCAGGGACAGGGGTAATCCTATACCTTGTGTATTGTTAGCCGGAAACTGGCTCACCTTGCGGTCAGTCTGTTGAACAAGTTGAACAATTGCCGAGAGCTGGTCATCTGTGAGATTCGGATCGTCCGTGGCTTGTGTAACCATGGCGTGATTGGCAAGGGAAGCCACATCCATTACCGCAGTAACCTTACTGTTTCCAAAGACCTGGTTATCTGTATTTACCTGCAGATTCGTAAATTTTACATTCAGGGGTGTATTAAGGAAATTGACTGCAACCGTTCCGGTTCCGCTTGCATTGCTTCCGGACGTGATCTTGAGCTTGAATTTTCCAATCTGCACCTCATCTCCCGGCGCGATATTCTTGGGTGAGTTGTTTGCCGGAGCCGCAACGGTGCAGTCTGCAATACACTCCTGGCTGTCCTCCGGGTCGGGTACCATATTGGTTTGCGCCGGCGGGATAGTGAGCACGTCCCTCGGATCAACGTTAACAGTAGGTGCAGGTGTATCCAGGAATCCCCGGTGCGCGATGTCAAGCGTTTC
>DATBVZ010000369.1:0-2150 GCA_036515095.1 Cyclobacteriaceae bacterium
CCCAACTGGGGCAGCCGCCATACGAACCGTTGACGGAGCTGCCCCATGCGCAGGAGTTGCTATGCCGGATGTTTCCGGACTGGGATGGCAACCGTTGTCCCTTGTGCGGGGCGGTGCTGCAAACGGTGAGTGTGTGCCACAGGGGGCAGCCACCACCGATGAGGATAGCCGCGTGATCTGTTTAAAACCTTTGCTGAATGGCTGTTGTTCCGTGGCAGGGCTCTGCCCGGAGAGTCGTGCTCGTTGTCTTTGGAGTGACCTTTTCGGCGATTCGGGTCCTTTTTCAGGACACAATGCTTTTTGGCCGGGCCCCTTTAATGCCGTGGGTCATCTGAATTGTCAGATTTGATGCCCTGGAGCTGTTTTCAGAAAACTCCATAGGAGAAAAAAATTGTCCAACAACAGGATGGAGCAGCTGCGGTCAAAGCTCCCCGGCTCGCTTCGCTCGAATACGACGGCGGCCGCGCTGCTCATCCTAAACGTTCGGCAACATTTCGTTTGATGGGTACTTAAAGTGAAAGCAAATAGGAAACCATATTATTATATGCTATTTACAGCACCACTAGCTTGGTTTTTTTCCCTATTCAAGCCTGTTCAATACTGTTTTAGTTTAATAATTACTATTACTTACAAATGTTAAAAAACGAGGTTAACTCAAATTTGCTGCATTTCCGAGGGATCAATCGTCGGAAAGTCAATGTTTTGAAAAAAGTTAACTCAAATTTGCTGCGCTTGAGAGGGTAAGTTAACTCAAAAAATTTACGTTTCCCGCTCTTTGAAAATCAGGGAAATTTAGAGATTCTCTTTATATCTTAATCCGGTTATGCTCCTCCTCAATATTGAACACCAGTATTGAACAGGAGGGGCAGATCATGGTCGATTTTCAGCTTCCGCTTCCGGGACTTGCGCGTGATTTCAATGAGCTGACGAAACAGGAGAAGGATTTCATCGCCTACTTTTCCGCCATCGACATGGATTCCATCTCCCCAGTAGTCGACTGTTACGCCGGTATCGGTCCAAAAGGATACAACGTTTTTTTGATCCTGGCGCGGATCATCAAGATCAAAGAACGTATCCTGTCGGACCGGCAGTTGGCCGAGGTTCTCAAAAAGAACGATCTTTACCGGTTCGTCACCCAGGATATCCAGCCGGCCCACAACACCTTCAATACCTTGAGAAAACGTCTTGGTCCAGAGGGTTTCGTGGAAGTCCACAAACGGTTCGTTCTCAAGGCCCATTCCTTGGGCTTGTTGGAACCCGACATCCCAGATCTGCCGAAGCATCGGAAGAAGGGAATCATCCTGGTTGCCGATTCCACATTCCTGATCACATGCGGTTCCACAAAAGGCGAAAAAGATGAACAGGGACACTGGCGTTTCAAGGATGAAAGCGTTTCTTTCACCGGAAAAGGTCATCACGCCCACAAGTATCCCGTGGGCCACAAGGCCCACAGCCTCAGAACCGTCAGTGGCGTCCCCATGGCAACTATCATTACCCCGGCCAGCGTGTACGATCAGAAGGCTATTCTTCCCCTGCTCGATGAACTGCAGGGGCGCTACCCCGACCTTCCGTTTGCTTACATCATTCTGGACAGGGGGTACGACGCCGAGGAAATTCACCAGGATATCTATGAACACTTCGGCATCATTCCGATCATCATCCGGAAGAAGATGGTTTATCCCGAAGGGTACACGAAAGACGGATTTCCGCTCTGTCCATGGGGTATACCTCTGAAGCCAAAAGGCATTGAGTATGAGCACCGGAGAACGAAATATGCCTGCTTCAAGTTGTGCAGAAAAGAAGAACAACCAATCCTTCTTCCGTGTAATTATGACAAAGAACAATGCAAGTACGGATACACATGCTACACGTACTTCTCCAACGGATATCGAAAATTTGGACCTGCGCTACCGCACAGCGCCATCTATCAGAAACTGAAACCCCTCCGCACCGGGATCGAAAGAACCTTCGGTCTGGTGAAAGAAAACAGGTACCGCATGGAACAGACCAACTTTTACAAGGGCATTGATAATGTGACCATCCATACCGTTGAACATGATATCGTCCTCACCCAGGACATTATTTTTGACTACCTCACGACCGGAAAGAAAAGCCCGGTCCTGAAATTGAATTATTGAACAGGCTTAAAT
>DATBVZ010000370.1:0-3349 GCA_036515095.1 Cyclobacteriaceae bacterium
AAAGGCCGGACCGCCCACAAGAGCGGGCCACCCGGCTTAAAATACGAACCTATCACCTTTGGGATCAATTTAAAACAATTTTCAGACCAACCGCCGGGATAGGGAGACCGCCCGTCAAATCGGGCACTATACGGTGAATTCCACGGTATCTCCTACCTGGAATGCTTTGCCTTCGTCCGGTTTTCCGGCTTTCGCGGACTTGCCGTTTGCATTCCCTTTACTTTGCCTTTTTCCGGCTTTGCTTTTTGCCCTTGCCGGCTGCGACTCGTTTTCTCCGAAAAGGCTTTGCTGCTGCGCGATGCTTTTTGAGGGCTGCTTTCTTTTTGGCGCCGGACTTTCCGGTTGCTTTTTCTCCGCCTGTTCGCCGAAGAGGTTTGTCTGACCCGGCTCTTGCTGATCTTTTTTTTTTACGTCATGTGCATGGACTGCATCCTTTTCCTTCGGAGACGGCTGTTCGGATTCATCATCGCCATCTTCAGGTCCGTTTTCCACGGGCTCTTCGGCAGACTTGATGGAAAGTACTTTGAATTGCGACAGTTTGTTGCCCAGTGCCTTCCATCCCTTCACGTCAATGAATTCCTCGAGGTTGATCAACTCGGTTGATTTTTCCTTTCCTTTTCCTTTGGAGATCTCGACTTCAACCTCCGGACTTTCGGCCGTAGATGCAAACACCAGCCGCGAACCTATGGATTCGGTTATGAAATTAAATTCCTTGTCCGTTGTCCCTGTCTCGACGACAAAACGCTTCGCCATGTGCTGCTTGCTTTCTCCATCCACATAGATTGCCGTTATCACGTTATCGGGATGAAACTTCTCTACCAACATGGTACGCTCCGGCTCATACCGGTTCGCTAATTCATAGTTCGTGATCTTGTAGGAACCGTTGCGCATGAAGGCGATGATCCGGTCATCACCATCGAACTTGCCGAGGTACCTTCCCCGCTTGTCTTTGTTCAGGCGGCCTGATGCCTCGTCATACCAGAGATTCAGCTTGCTGAGCGTTGAGCTGCCCGCCTTGAGGAAGTCGACCCGCCGGATGGGGTATTTGGTGATGGTGTTCCCGCGCGCACTCCTTCCTTTAACCTCCAGGTCTGAAAAGTCGTACTCAAATACTTTCTTCCTTGCCGTGCTGGATTGCGACAGTTTTACCGCAACAGTCTCCGCCTCTCCATTGGGATTGCCGCTAACATGGTGTATCCTGGAGTTCGCATGCTCCGTTGTGATGTCATACTCTTTGTCGCGCGTTACTCCCGGCATGGTGAATCGTTTGGCAAAACCTTTTCCCGACCTGCCGTCGGAATAGATGACATTATACACCATCCGCTCGTCGCCTTTCTTCCATATTCCGATGTAGAGAATATCCTTACCCATGAAGACCTTCTCCTGGATCCGCGATACCTTCGCCTTGCCATCCCTGCGGATAGCAATGATATCATCCAGCTCCGAACACTCTCCAATGTATTCGTCGCGTTTCAGACCCCAGCCGGCAAACCCATCGGTGCGGTTTACATAAAGCTTCTGATTGTTGGCTATTACCTCAACCGCCGTAACCGACTGGAAGCTTCTGATCTCGGTTTTCCGTTCCCTGCCCTTGCCGTACTTCTCCAGCAACGTGTTAAAATAGCCGATCGCATAATCCACCAGGTGCTTCAGGTGATAGTGCGTATCCTTAAGCTGCTTTTCCAGGTCCTTAAGCACTTCATCCGCCTTGAACGAATCATACCGGGAAATCCGTTTGATCCTTATTTCCGTCAGCTTCACAATATCATCCGTGGTGATCTCGCGGTAGAATTGCTTCTTGTAGGGCTTCAGTCCTTTGTCGATGGTGCTGATCACCTCCTCCCACGATTCGCACTCTTCGATATTCCTGTAAATTCGCTTTTCGATGAATATCTTTTCCAGCGAGGAGAAAAGTATTCGCTCCATCAGCTCACCCTTCCTGATCTGCAGCTCCTGCTTCAGCAGATCCACCGTATAGTTCGTATTGTACTTCAATATCTCGCTGACCGCCATGAAGCGGGGCTTGTCTTCAACAATCACACAGGCATTCGGGGAAATGGATGTCTCACAGTCCGTAAATGCATACAGCGCGTCCATGGCTATTTCCGGCGACTGACCTGCCTGCAGGCTTACCACAACCTCCACATCCCGGGCGGTATTGTCCACCACCTGCTTCACCTTTATTTTCCCTTTTTCACTCGCCTTTACAATAGATTCGATTAGAGAGGTTGTTGTGGTAGAGAAAGGTATCTCTCTGATAATGAGTGTTTTTTTGTCTGCTACTTCAATTTTCGCACGAATCTTTATTTTCCCGCCACGCTGACCCTGGTTATACTCTGAAAAGTCGGCGATACCGCCCGTCGGGAAGTCGGGATAGATCTTCGGGTTCTTACCCTTCAATACATCGACCGAGGCTTTTATCAGCTCGCAGAAGTTGTGCGGAAGAATCTTTGTTGAGAGTCCCACGGCGATACCCTCCACCCCCTGGGCGAGCAACAGCGGAAACTTTACCGGCAGGGTAACCGGTTCCTTCTTGCGGCCGTCATACGAAAGCTGCCAGGCGGTGGTCTGGGGGTTATAAACGACATCAAGCGCAAACCGGGACAGCCTGGCTTCGATATACCGCGGTGCTGCCGCGCTGTCTCCTGTACGAATGTCGCCCCAGTTGCCCTGGGTGTCGAGCAGCAATTCCTTTTGCCCGATGTTGACCATGGCTTCACCTATCGCCGCATCCCCGTGGGGATGGTATTGCATGGTATTCCCGATAACATTGGCCGCCTTGTTGAACCGACCATCATCCATTTCCTTGAGGGAATGCATGATCCGCCGCTGGACGGGCTTAAGGCCATCTTCGATCCGGGGCACCGCCCTTTCGAGGATTACGTAGGAAGCGTAGTCGAGGAACCAGTTCTTATATAAGCCCTCGAGGGCAATGACGTCGTGAATCGCATCGTCGTTGTTGCCCTTGCCATTTCCCTGCTCCGGGGTAAACGGTTTATCGTCCGTTTTTTTGCTGCGTGGTTTCCTCTCCGTTTTTTTCTTTTTACTCATCGGTGGCGTTTCAGCTTTTAGTGATCCTATCTGCCCGTTCCGAACCGGAAGCCGTTTGTATCTGCTTCAGGTGATGTTTAAGGTGCGACAGGTAATCGCGTGCAATGAATGCAAGGTCATGAAGTTCAATCGCGCTCTTTCCGGTATCGCACGTTTTCGCGTACATGGCGGGTTCCATCACGGTGAGGATCCTGCACAAGTGCCTGTTCAGGGCAACCCAGAACCGGATCAAGTCTTCCTTGTCATAGTCCTGATACCGCTGGATCCTGACCCAGTCATCCTGGTGGTAAATGATCCG
>DATBVZ010000371.1:0-3123 GCA_036515095.1 Cyclobacteriaceae bacterium
CATGGGTGGAGGACGCAATCGCGGAGGAGGAGGTGGATTCGGTGGCGGAGGTTTTGGCGGCGGCAGCTCCGGAGGAGGGTTTGGTGGCTTTGGCGGCGGTAGCTTCGGAGGAGGAGGATCCGGAGGCAGTTGGTAGCGCCCCCTTACTTTCTCCCATTAACCTGGTCTTCAATCTTATTCGCATTCTTTACATTAATGATCATAAACGTTGCCAGCGATCCGGAGAGGACGCCTTCCACGGCGACGATAATGGAAACGACGTAAGGATTTAAATATTCCCCCAACGGACCCTTTTCGGCGATCGTTTCCATCAACCGGGGGTCAATAAAGGAAACATAAACGAAAACAAACACGGCAAAAACGAGGGTGGCAATGGTGGCTGTTGAAAAGCCAAATACAAAAGCCCTCATGTAGTTAAAACCCCGGTTGATATCGGTTTCATGAAATTCCCTGAAAGCAAGATATAACCCACCCAACATGATAAAAAAATTGAATGCACGAAGCTCGGTAACGTGAACGAGTCCGATAAATTTCATTATCATGAAGTATACAATCAGTCCTGCCGTGATCAGGAGACCGTATCGAATGTCCGGGCGTAAATAAGGCATACACAACTGCTTTAGAGGGGCCGTGAAGATGAAAAAACAAATATCCTACCAGGGGATAAAAAAACCGGTTTCCAGGGCGTGGAGACACTTACGATGGTCCGCGGCGGGGTGCCGGTTGGGAATACTTTTACACAGGTTTTACACAAATCCCTTGTCCCTCGTTAACGGCACGGTGGCCTTGCCGGGATCATGCGCTGGCTTGTGAATTCTCAAACAGGGGCTTCAGGAGATACCATCCCATCACGGCGCACGCAATGAGTTTAAGCAGCGTGCCAAACAAAAATCCAATGAAGGAGCCCACGGCTGCTCTCAGGGCCTGGTCGGACTGGTTGCTGGCTATCATCTCACCGATGAAAGCGCCGAGAAAAGGTCCCGCAATCAATCCCCAGGGGGGAAAAAAAATTCCCGCAAAAAGTCCGATCGTGCATCCCCACATCCCGTATTTGCTTCCACCAAATTTTTTTGTGCCGTACAAGGGAACAATATAGTCAAGGACAGAAACAAGAATGGTTATGCCGGCCCAGATGAGAAGGAACTTTGCCGTGAACGGGGGATCACTTCTGAATTGCTGAATGAGGAGCCCCGCATAGCTTAATGGTGGGCCGGGAAGAAAGGGAACGATGCTGCCAATAATGCCAGCCAGAACCAGGAGGCCACCCATCAAAAGCCAGAATGTATCCATACCGGGCAAGATAAAGATTAATTACCTTACTTTATGAAACACCTTCGTCGAATCCTTGAACATCTGATCCTATGTTTGACCTGAATCAATACCTGAACCACTGGACATCTTTTTCCCCGCGCGCCAACGCCTTTCCATGGGAAGTCATCCAGGACATCCGCGCAAGGATTGGAGCTGTTGTTCAGCAACTGGACGGCGGCTATTCTATTAAGGAGGATATCGCCATTCACACGACGGCAACCATCGAGGCCGGCACTGTGATAAAAGGTCCGGTCGTAATTTCCGCCGGATGCTTTGTCGGCGCTCATGCCTATCTGAGAGGGGGCGTATTTCTGGGGCCGGACACTTCCATTGGGCCGGGCAGCGAGGTAAAAGCAAGCATCATTCTGCAAGACAGCGCACTTGCCCACTTCAATTTCGTAGGTGATTCGATAATTGGTTCCCATGTCAACCTCGAGGCAGGCGCAGTACTGGCAAATCACTACAATGAACGTGAGGATAAGATCATTAGGGTACTGGTTGACGGCAGGATGATAATTACCGGCGTGGACAAATTCGGCTCGTTGATCGGTGATCACTCCCGTATCGGCGCCAACGCGGTACTTTCCCCGGGCACCATTCTACCGGTACGCAGTATTGTCAGTCGACTGGCACTGGTTCAACAGTGCTGATGTCAGTATGATCTGCCCGCAATTTCACTTCTGAACTTTTCCATGCCCTTTCGGTCTTGCAGCGTAACGAATACCGTCTTTCCGTCGACTCCTCCGAATACAAGGTTACTGCATCGCTTACCTTTCAGGTCTACCTCGCGGATAACGGTTCCGTCCGGCGATAGTATGGCAATAACACCTTTGCCGTAGCGGGCTACGTACAGGTTGCCGTTCTTATCGCACTTCATTCCATCGAAGCCAAAGTCATCGAATTGTGCAAAGAGCCTTTTATTCGCCAGGTTTCCTTTTGCGTCTACATCAAATGCCCAGATCGTACGCTGAACGCTCTCATTGACATAGAGTGTTTTCTCATCCGGGCTTAGCTCAATTCCATTGGTCGTTCCCATCCCGTCGGCTAATAACACGGCCTTTCCGCCCTTGTCGATGCGCCACAACTTACCGGTTCCGTCACCCCAGTTGGGATCCGAAGCGAAAAGCTGGCCACGCCGGTTAATGCAAAGATCGTTGGGTTGATTAAAGGCATCGTTGTGCACATAGGTCGTAATCCTTTTACTTTTCATGTTCACCTTCAGGACATTGTGGCCCTTGAAATCAGCGAGGTACATGTTGCCCTTACGATCAAACTGAATGCTGTTGGCAATGCTGCCTTCCGGCAATGTCACAAACAATTCTGCCGTTCCATCGTCCTTTACGCACCCTATGGTACCATCCCGCTGGTAGTTGACAACATAGAGGTTCCCATTTTTATCAAAAGCAGGGCCTTCGATGTTCGTGGAAAACAGGTTCTCCTGCGTATGATCCACACTTTGGAAAACGGATTTCTCAAAATCCTGTGCATTGCACGTCAGGAGGGAAATGGACAGGAGGGGCAGGCAGACATTCTTCATATTCTTCCGGGATTTCAGGGATCAATATAGAAAATTGTTTGAATCCGTGTCTGCCGACCCAATTGCCGCCCGGCGGCATCATCGAAGGCTAAAAACAAGAAAACCCGGGCCATGGGTCCGGGTTTCTGTTTCATGAGGGATGCGTTCTTAAAAGCTTTTGCTCGTAACCTTTCCGTTCTTGTCGGTTACCGCAATGGTGACCGGTCCACTCGACTTCACTGCATAGACCTTTGCGAAGTCGTCAACCAGCTTGTTGCTTTCGTTGTAGATCAGCT
>DATBVZ010000372.1:0-8222 GCA_036515095.1 Cyclobacteriaceae bacterium
TTTTTGCCGGCTCTCTCTTGCCGATCTCCCTGAAAACGCCGACGTTTTTTACACCCTGACGATTCAGTGCCGGAATTAACGCTTTTGTAAAATAACTCTCCATATGAGAAAGGGATCCCATGGTCAGCTCATACACTCTGAGCTCATATACTTCCTTGCTTTTTTCCTGGGCGGCCAGTTCAGAAGTGGTCAGAGTGGCCAGCAGGGCGATCGCTATAAAATGTTTCATCGTAGAGGATTTGGTATCAGGGATTTGGGGTTTGTCAATGTTTCCCGGCGCAAAATTTAGTCATTCTGCGGGTGCGTGCAAAGCGGAAGATACCCTATCGGTTAAATTATGCGCATCAGCAATTAATTCAACTCACTTCTCCATTCCAGTGTGTTAAGCATGTGCATAATGTCCTTTTTGACGTACTCAATTGCCGGCGCCAGCGAATCATTCTGCACCCGGGTATTAAAATACAAGGCACCCCGCATGAAATTTCTTGTGGAATCCGTAATCGTAAACTGAAACTGGCTGGGCACTTCACCTTCAATTTCTTCTATCACCGCCGTCTTGCCCGAAGGTGTGTTTACCAGTACTTCATCTATGGAATAGGCCTTGATCTGATGCTTGGCCGTGAGCCGGTAAGCATCGTCGACATACTCCTTAAGCAAACGTTCACTATTGTTTAAAGGCTTATAAGTGATGTGAACCGTGGCCTTCATCAGGGGATAGTACACTTCCACCCAGTACCGTTCCCGTATAAAAGACGTATCTTTTAGCAGGGTTGCGTATCTGGAATACTCAAACCGGTACGGCAGTGTATCAGGCAATGACTGATATGCCGGTTGCGGGAGGTGGAGCCGGTTATAACCAATTGGCTTAGGCACATATTGCCGTTGGCATGAAGTGGTAGCAGCCGCGCACAGGGCGAAAAACAGCAGGAAGGCGCTCGTCCAAAGACGGCGGCCGCGATGGCTATGATTCCTTGCGCTCATGAATATGTACCCGTACGCGTTTTATTCTTCTTTTGTCAACTGCCTCGATAGTAAACGTAAATAGTTTGTAATCTATTTTCCTGCCCACATTGGGTAAGGAGTTGGTGAGTTCAAGGATAAGGCCTCCCAATGATTCACTCTCTCCCCGCACCGGGTCGAATATATCCCCCTCAACATCCAGCGTCTTGCAGAGGTCATGCAACAGCGTCTTACCCTCAAATACATAAGTCCGGTCATCGATCTTCCTGAATTCGTGGACTTCTTCATCGAATTCGTCGTTTATCTCACCGATGATCTCTTCGATAATGTCCTCCAAGGTAATCAATCCCAGGATGCCGCCATATTCGTCGACAACCAGCGCCATGTGAACCCGTTTCTCCTGAAAATCCTTCAACAGTGAGTCGATCTTCTTGTTCTCAGGGATAAAGAAACAGGGTCTGAGCAGCTCCTGCCATTTGAAACCCTCCTCCTGGGCCGTAAATGGAAGCAGATCTTTAATGTAGAGCACGCCTTCGATATGGTCGATTGTCTCCCGGTAGACGGGCATGCGCGAGAATCCTGACTTGTTGATATAATCCATCAACTCATGAAAATTCATTTCCACGTTGACTGCGCCGATATCTATCCTGGAACGCATTACCTGCCGTACCGTGAGGGTTCCGAAGTTGACAATGCCCTTCAGTATGTCCTTTTCATCGCCTGTCCCCGTCCCGCCTCCGTTGGCCAGTTCAAAGGCCTTGTCCAGTTCATCCGGCTTATAATACCCTTTTGCTTCAATTCTGTTTTCTATGCTGCGGTCGATGGCATTTAGCCCACCCGCAAGTGGTCTGCATATCCGGACTGCCATATTCCAGAATGAGGCAGTCCGTCGCGCGAGGGTAAGGTTGCTGTTACCTGCTGCTACCCGGGGAATTATTTCACCAAACACAACGATCGCAAACGATGCGAGCAGGACCATTCCGGCAATTGCAATAGCATCCGAGCGTTGAATGCCGGCTATCCATAACAGAAAAACACAACACGTGATGAACGCAATGTTGACAGTGATCCGGACTGTCCGGATAGTTGCCAGTAAGGATCCGGGATTCTTCAGAAGGGCAGCGATAATCCTGTCCTTGCGGTTTTTATTTTCCCCTGTGAGGAGTATCCCATTTCCTCCGGAAGAAAAAAGTGCGCGTTCAGAGGCCGAGACCAGGGCTGATGCTAACAATAATCCCAATGCACCCAAACCAAGGGCGTACGTCAGGCCAATGCCCGCAATGACCGATGAAAGTAATTCGTAACTGGGAGGTTCGTCCAAAATGGGCTAACGTTAGTACAACGATCAGAACGGCAGATCATCCGTACTGTTACTGTCCACAGGGGCTCTGAATGCTTCCTGGCTACCCCGGTCAGGCGCCGAGGCAGAACTCGCTTCATTACCCTGGGGATAGCCCCCTGATTTAGGAGAAAGCATGGTCATATTGTCACCTACCACTTCGGTCGTGTATCGCGTAATACCGTCCTTTTCCCAGGAGCGCGTGCGCAACTTCCCTTCGACGTAGACCATGTCGCCCTTATGAAGGTAACGCTGGGCTACTTCGGCAAGACCCCTCCACAAAACAATGTTGTGCCATTCCGTGATCTCCTTGCGTTCTCCTGTTGTCTTGTCTTTATACGATTCAGAGGTTGCAACGCTGAAATTTGCTACCGTTGCTCCGTTATCCAGATTGCGTACTTCCGGGTCTTTACCAAGACGACCCACCAAAATTACCTTATTAACTCCTGACATATCGTTTTTAATTTCATTCCACTTCAACTACAGGTCATGGCAGGCAAGCGTATTTCCGTTACGCCATGACCGTATCAAACAAAAGTACCAAAGTTAAGGCTAACTATAAAATTTTCCGGTCGGTGAGGTAGCGATTGATGAGCACAGGTTTGGGCAGTTTGTCTATGCCTTTCCTGGTGAAAAAACGCACGTCTCCGATTTTTCCGATCTTGTCTGCCAACGGGTGGATGGTGACAAACCTGGCCAGGATTCTCTGATGAGAAAGGGTATGCCGGTACATTTCGCTGACTTCAATCCGGGCTCTGCTTCCGGTAATTCGTTTCAGCATTGAATCCCGTTCCAGAAGTACTTTTACGGATTGCCGGCGATCTGTTTCCGCAAGGTAGAAATCGTACAGGTTCCTCCAGATATCCTTTCCGGAGCGCTTTTTCATGGCGATCCGATTTTTGTGCACAATTACAAAATAATAGAAATAGCGCCTTCTGGGCACACTCTTCCTCTCTTTGAAAGGCAATTCCGCCTGTCGTCCGCTTTTCATTGCAAAACACTTGTCGCTGACAACACATTCATGGCAACGGGGTGCCTTGGGGAGACAGCAAAGGGCGCCAAACTCCATAACGGCCTGGTTATGGATCCCCGGATGGTTACCCGTCACGAGTTGATTGGCAATTTGGCTGAACGCCCTTTTCACTGACAGTTTACTGATGTCCTGATCGATTCCGAAAAACCTCGCCAACACCCGATACACGTTTCCGTCTACAACCGCCACACGTTCTTCAAAGGCAATAGACGCAATGGCAGATGCCGTGTATTCGCCGATTCCGGGTAACTTTTTCAGCTCATGAAGTGCCCCCGGGAAGGAACCACCGTGTGTGGCGACAACTGCTCTTGCACACTTGATCATGTTTCTTGCGCGGGTGTAGTAACCCAATCCCTGCCAAAGCCTCAGCACATCCTGTTCCCTGGCCGCGGCCAAATCGTTTACCGTGGGATAGCGCTCAACAAACCTCAGGTAGTAAGGAAGCCCCTGCGCTACACGGGTTTGCTGCAGTATGATTTCAGAAAGCCAGATTCGGTAAGGATCTCTTGTATCGCGCCATGGCAGTTTTCTATGGTTCTCCTGATACCATTCAACGACTTTATCAGAGAAATATCGGCTAGCCATCCCCTTGATTATCAGATTTTTTCAATATTGATTTCATAATCAGCGGCCGCAAATTAACTTTGCCATCCCTTAATTTTTTAGGAATCATTTAAACTTTTATCAAAAGTGACCAAAGCAGATGTTATAAACGAGATTGCAGAAAAGACGGGAGTGGATAAAGCCGACGTTACTGCCTCTGTGGAAGCTTTCTTTAGCGTGGTTAAGTCATCCATGGCAAATGGCAATAACATTTACGTCCGGGGTTTTGGCAGCTTTATCAATAAGAAAAGAAAGAAAAAAATTGCCCGCAATATCTCCAGGAACACCGCACTGGTGATCGACGAACACTATATCCCCAGCTTCAAGCCGGCCAAGATTTTCGTCAACAAGATCAAGTCGAGCGAGAAAGTAAAACAAATGGCAGAGAAACAGCCCAATCTCAAGGATATGGATGTAGATTGAGCCTGCTCTCCCAGGATGTGAGTGGCTTTATTTTTTGGTTCGGTTTCCATGCTAAAAACCCGTATTATAATTGCAGCAGTCAGCCTTTTGGTGGTATGGCTGCTTTTCCGACTGCCCAAGAGTGTTGTGAGCAACGAGAGCCAAATGGCCCCGGACACGGCAGCCGGCGGAGTGGGCGGCGGAACCCACACCGAGCCCCCCGCTGAAGTCAGGAAAGGCATTGCCAGTCTTCGGGCGAAATACCAGAAAACCACGGAAACAGAAAAAAGTGCTATCTTTGCCGATTCTTTGGCAGACCGCTATAAGGAGGCTGGCAGATTTGACAGCGCCGCATGGTTTGCCGGGGAAGCTGCATCGTTCTTTAACAACCCTGAAAGTTGGATCAAAGCCGGGGATTACTACTATGAGGCGTACACCTTTGCTCTGGATGAGGCCAGGCAGCAGGGCATGGCTGCCGGTGCCCGGGAATTCTATGGAAAAGTCCTGGCTGTGAACCCTGATAATCTGGATGCCAAGACCAAAATGGCAATGACGTACCTGAGTTCGGAAAATCCAATGCAGGGAATAACGATGCTCCGTGAGGTATTGGCAATCGATCCTAAGAACCGGGAAGCACTGTTCAACATCGGAATGCTGGCAATCCAATCCGGACAGTACGACAGGGCCATCGAACGGTTCGAAACGTTGATCCGGGTTGATTCGACCCATGTGCAGGGACAACTGTTACTGGGCGTTGCTCTGCTGAACGCAGGTGATAAGGAAAGGGCGAGGATGCAGTTTGAGAAAGTGAAAACCATGGATCAGGATCCTGCCGTTCAGGCAGAAGTGGATTCGTATCTAAAGGACCTGAAATAATTTGTTCAACGTTCCGCTGAAAGGCGGCTAAAACCAAAAAATTACTATGCCAAGTGGAAAGAAAAGAAAGAAACACAAAATGGCAACGCACAAGAGGAAAAAGCGCCTCAGAAAGAACAGGCATAAGAAGAAGTAGAAGGTTCTTACGCACTTTATCATCGTCTATACACGTTTATTGACTTAACTTTTTTACGTTTTGAGTAATGAATTGATCATTAATGGAACTCAGAACGGATGTCGTATAGCCCTTCTAAAAGATAAGACGCTTGTAGAATTTCACCAGGAGGAAGAAGGAAGCAAATTCAGTGTTGGCGACATTTACCTGGGGACCGTCAAGAAGGTCGTCCAGGGTTTGAATGCAGCTTTCATTGACGTCGGATACGACAAGGATGCTTTCCTTCACTATCTTGATCTGGGCCCGCAATTCAGTTCGTTACAAAAATTCACGAAACTCGTCCGCGGCAGAAAGATCAATGGTACCCGGCTGGAAAAATTTAAACTTGAATCGGACATCGATAAGCATGGCAAGATCGCACAACAGTTGTCGAAAGGCCATATAATTCCGGTTCAGATCGTCAAAGAGCCTATCTCAACCAAGGGCCCACGATTATCCTGTGAGCTTTCATTAGCAGGGAGGTACCTGGTATTGGTGCCTTTCTCGAACGCCGTCAGCGTTTCAAAAAAGATTACCAGCAATGAAGAGCGGAAACGCCTGCTTCGGCTGATGCAGTCCATTAAACCCGACAATTTCGGTGTGATCATCCGGACGGTCGCGGAAAACAAAGAAGTTGCAGAACTCGACCGCGATCTCAGAAACCTGGTTAAGACCTGGGAGGATGGGATGAAACGACTGCTGACAGCCAACCCGCGCGACAAGGTAATCGGAGAAATAAGTAAGACTTCCGCTCTCCTGCGCGATCTGTTGAATGAATCCTTCGACAGCGTCCAGATAGACGACAAGAAGATTTACGACGAAATAAAGGCATACATCAAAACTATTGCTCCCGACAAGGAAAAAATTGTCAGGCTTTACAATGGCAAGTCAAAGATCTTTGAGACCTATGGAATCGAACGGCAGATCAAGACCGCCTTCGGGCAGACTGTCAGCCTGAGAGGAGGCGGGTACCTCATAATTGAGCATACGGAGGCTTTGCACGTAATCGATGTCAATAGCGGCAACAAATCCAACAGGGAGGAGAATCAGGAAACAACGGCCTTATCGGTAAATGTGGAGGCAGCAAGGGAGATCGCACGCCAACTCCGACTCCGCGATATGGGAGGCATCATCGTAGTAGACTTCATCGACATGAAGAGCGCCGAGAACAAAAGGCTGATCTTCAAGACCATCAAAGATGAAATGGCAGATGACAAGGCAAAATTCACCATTCTCCCACTCTCCAAGTTCGGATTGATGCAGATCACCAGGGAGCGGGTAAGGCCGCAGATGAATATCGCTACGAAGGAAAATTGTCCTACCTGCAACGGGACAGGAAAAATCACCGCCTCCATCCTTGTTTCCGACCAGATCGAAAAATATATAGAGCACCTTCTCACCAAGCAGAATGAACGCCACCTGGTGCTGGCCGTGCACCCCTATCTTTACGCGTACTTTACCAAAGGCCTGATGTCGATGCGCATGCGGTGGTACTTTAAATACAAGCGCTGGCTAAAAATGGAAAAGGATAGTTCATTGGCAGTTACGGAATTCAAGTTCCTGAACCGTGAGGGCGAAGAAATTCAGTTGTCCTGAACAACGGAATCGAAGAGGAATAAAAAAGGCCGGCATCGTTTGATGCCGGCCTTTTTTCTGCTATCTATTCCGGGCTTTGACTAGCGTATCCTGCAGATCTTTCCGTAAGTCGTTTTCTTGTGTGATGAGAACCGGTAGATGTACATCGACCGCGTAAGATCACTGCATTCAACTTTGTATTGCTCGCCGCGATAGACCTTTCCGCAATACACCGACTTTACATGATTCCCCTGGGCATCAAGGATGTCCAGCGATACATCATCATCGTGGTCTGCTGTCCACTCAAAGGTAAGCCTGTCCGCGAACGGATTCGGATACGCTTTGCACACCGGTTCATCCGGGTCTTCCGGGTATTCATCCTCACCGTCAATGGTCTCGTGGGCTACGCATTGCCCTGCCTTATACGCGACCCCAGGGTTCCAGTCCTCCAGTTTATCTTTGCACTCATAGCTGTCCGTACAAACGGTAAACGTAACAGTAAACGAATCGGCGTGGCCACCAAAGCCATCGATGTCATCCACCTTCAACCCGTAGATACCCGTTGTGGGGTCCTGGCCAAATTCCATCTTCCAGTTTTCGGAATTTGAATAGCTGCTGACCGTTCCGCAAGGTATTGCAATTGTCCAGTGCGACAAATCATGGCGGCATTCCCCGTTTGTTGCTACACGAATACTGTACGTCCTGCACGAACCATCGCGGTCAACACCAGTTACTTCGGTTTCGAAGCACTCTGAGCAGCTTTCATTCCCGGGGTTGTCACCGTCAGGATCATCGTTGGGATCATCATTAGGGTCGTCGTTCGGATCGTCATTGGGGTCGTCGTTCGGATCGTCATTGGGATCATCATTGGGATCGTCATTAGGATCATCGTTCGGATCATCATTGGGATCGTCATTTGGATCGTCGTTCGGATCGTCATTGGGATCGTCATTTGGATCATCATTGGGATCATCGTTCGGATCATCATTGGGATCATCGTTCGGATCATCATTGGGATCGTCGTTCGGATCGTCACTGTTATCCTTGCAAGCGGAAAGTTCGTATTGACAGGTCTGGGTACATCCATCCCTGGTTATCGTAAGCGTGAAGATTGCCGAGCTGTTCGCTCCGCCTGCCGTGTAGGAAATAGCAGAGGATGATTGTCCGCTGTTGATCAACCACTGTCCGTCAGAACTCTCCACAGTCCAGGAATAGCTGTCGGCTCCATCAACCAGTGTGGCCAGTGCATTACCCGTTGACCCGCAGACCGTCTCCGCCGG